>JASJDX010000575.1 GCA_030064975.1 Pleurocapsa sp. MO_192.B19 | reverse complement strand
GCTTCATATCCATCCATTTCAGGCATCCGCAAATCCATCCAAATCAGATGGGGCTGCCATGCTTGCCAGATCTCTGTAGCTTCTCGTCCATTGCTGGCAAGCTGCACCGAAAAACCTACTGGAATCAGTAAATCTAACAATAAGAGGCGATTATCAGCCTCATCATCTACTACTAAAATACGATAATTAGGTTGTTCGGGTGCTAAACCAATCGCTTGACCCCGAGATGTTTTGACAATAACAGCTTCCTCCGAAGTAAGGCGAATCGGAATCGAGCATTGAAAACAACTACCCACACCTACCGTACTTCTAACGGTAATATCTCCTCCCATCAGCTCAATAAACTTGTGAGTAATGGCTAGCCCCAATCCAGTACCCTGTTTGATTTTACGCCCAGCTGCGGTTTGTTCAAAGGGGACAAATAACTTATTCATTTCTTCTGGGGCAATACCTGGACCTGTATCTTCTACTTCTAATTTAAGGTTATGTTGGTTATTTGGCTCATCTCGATTGACTTTAGCTCTTAAGATTATCCCGCCTTGTTGAGTAAATTTAACCGCATTGCCAATTAAATTAATTAATACTTGTCGCAGTTTGGCCTCATCAGTAGAGATATATTGGGGTAAATTAGCATCAGGTTCCAAGAAAAATTGAAGTTCTTTGTTTTGGACTTTGAGAGCAAACATCTGTTGCAGATTCTGAAGCAGAGCGTGGAGGTCAAAATCTGTTTCATTCAGAATGATTTGACCTGCTTCAATTTTGGACATTGACAAAATATCGTTAATCAACGATAGCAAATGTTCGCCACTGCGGTTAATAATGCTCAAGCGTTGCTGTTGTTCTGGTTTCAAGGAGTTATCTTTACTGAGAATTTGTGCAAAACCGATAATACTGTTGAGGGGAGTTCGTAGTTCATGGCTCATGTTCGCCAAGAATTCGCTCTTGGCTTGGTTGGCATGTTCTGCTGCTTCTTTAGCTTGGGCAAGTTCAGTAGTACGCTCTTCTACCCGCTGCTCTAGGGTTGAAAATGATGCCTTCAACTGATCTGCCATGCTGTTAAAAGCTTGCCCCAAACGAGCAAGCTCATTAATACCTTGGACTTTAATGGTTTGGTCGAGGTGTCCAGCAGTAAGATTTTCTGAAGCAGTTTGTAGGCGCAAGATGGGTTGCAAAATCCAACGGGAAGTTAAAATTCCCAGTAGCGTGGCAATTGCCAGTGCTCCCACACATAAGGCAATGGTCGTTCGAGTATTGGCATAAATCTCGGACATGAAATCTGATTCAGGTACCGTTACCACAATGAGCCAATCTAAGCCGAGATCGTCCCGATACGGTTTGACTTGCAAAAAGTAGCGCTGGCCAGCAATCTCATAACTTGTTTGAGTGACAGAGCTAATTTTACTCAAGCTACCGAAGCGAGCGAGAAGATACTCAGTTGTTTGGCGAGTAAGAATATTGTCGCTTTCTGCTGCTTTTAGTCGTCTAAGCTTCTGGCTTTCAGGAGCGGAAATATGTGGCTTTTCTTGTGTAGAGGTTGCGACTAGTTCTCCAGAACGCTCGAGAATAAAAACTTCTCCAGATTGAGCAACATCTAGCTGGTTAAGATAATTACTAATATTCAAGAGGGAAAGAGATACGCCCATGACACCTTCGAATTTGCCAGACGAGTTATAGATAGGAGATACAAGGTCGACAGCAAGAAGCTGCTTGGCGAAAAAATTGTATATGGGAGTCCAAGTTGTTACCCCTGCATTTTTCGCACTTTTAAACCAAGGATAAACAAGCGGGTTGTAATTATTACGGATACGTTCTACCTGACTAGTTCGTTTTCCCTTCTCGTCCACAAAATAATAGGTTAATACTCCTTCTGGAGAAAGTACACCCATCTTGAACTTTTCATCGATAGGTTGCACTTCTCTGTGTTTCTTATCTTCAGCACTTATATATACTGAGGCAACATATTTGTGAAGATTGACATATCTCCATAGATAAAGCTCCCAAGATTCATCCAAACGATTAACATCCAGTTCTCCAGTCTGAAGTGCTCTTGACAAGTCGTCATGAATTAACTTAGGAGTACTTAGATAAGTATCGAGGCGGTCAGTAACGCGATCGCTTACCTCTTCCTGTAACTGACTCACAACGTCCTCAACAGCTTCTTGACCACTTCGGAATGATAAATAGCCGATAACCCCTACTGCACTAAAAATCTCGACAAGGAAAGGGACGAGCAACACCCAGCGCAAGGGCAGTTTCAGGGAAAGCTTTTGTAGACTTGAAAAAATTGTCATTTAAACCTCGATAAACAACAAAATATTGTGGGCTAAAGGATAGAGATAATTCAGCTAGTTTCTGAATAAAAGGAAGCTTATGTAAGTCTTGAATTTTTAATTCAGTGTTGTTGTAATAAATTAATTTGCTTTTGCTGCGAGCGAAAACCAAGATAAATTATTACTCCACCAGTTAATAAGATACTAACTGAAACAATAGAAACTAAGCCGTATTTTAATTGCTTGGCAATAGATAGCATTGATTTTTAACCAAAAATGAAAGAATCGAGCCGTTTTTTTCACTCGAATCCAGATTTTTTCTGAGATTAAATCTTTAGGAACAATTAGGATCGTTCGCCAACTAGCTCTACTAGGATTGTTAATAATTTTTCTTAAAACAGATTTTATAAACATGGTGCGGTTTGGGTATTGCTCTTGGCTGAAATTGATACAGGATTAACCCTCAGAAAAGTTCAGTAATCTCACAATCTCGTCAAACTGATAGTTATCTGCTAAGGTTTGCAGTTGAGCAGCGATCGCCCCTTGTTCTGGCGGAATCTGTTTAATTAACTGCATCACTTGTTTCCCTTTGAGTTGACTGGAGGCTTGGTTTAGCTCAGCTAACCACCCAGAGGGCATATCTTTTAAATCGGCTGCGCTAACTTGCTCAATGGAAATAGTCTTTTGTAGTCCTTCTTCATTGCTCTTTGCCGACTGTTGGTAAATCAACTCCACCCCTAGATATTGGCTCATCTTCGACCAAATAACCGACTCCTGAAAAGGTTTGATCACAAAATCATCAAAACCCGATGCTAGTGTGGTGTCTCGCTTGCCCTTAAAGACACTAGCTGTCAGAGCAATGATTTTAGTATGTAAGGGGGTAGAAGCCGAGTCGGGTGGACAAGGTGGAAAAGCATTGCTTTGTTCCCTATCTTCCTTGGTTCTCTGCGTTACTGCGTCTTTACGTCTCTCTGCTTCCATCTGCCGAATCCACTGTGTTGCTTCACATCCATCCATCTGGGGCATCCGCAAATCCATCCAAATCAGATGGGGCTGCCATGCTTGCCAGATCTCTTTCGCTTCTCGTCCATTGCTGGCTTGCTGCACCGAAAGCCCGACTGAAGAAAGTAAATCTAACAATAAGAGCCGATTGTCAGCCTCATCATCCACCACTAAAATCCGATAGTTAGATTGTCCAGGTGCCAAACCAATCGCTTTACCCCGAGATGTTTTGACAGGAACAGCTTCCTCCGAAGTAAGGCGAATTGGAATCGAGCATTGAAAACAACTACCTACACCAACCGTGCTTCTAGCGGTAATATTTCCTCTCATCAGCTCAATAAACTTGTGAGTAATGGCTAGCCCTAATCCAGTTCCCTGTTTGATTTTACGCCCTGTTGCGGTTTGTTCAAAGGGGACAAATAACTTATCGAGTTCTTCTGGAGCAATACCTAGACCTGTATCTTCTACTTCTAATTTAAGGTTATGTTGGTGATTTGGATCATCTCGAGCGACTTGAGCTCTTAAGATGATCCCGCCTTGTTGGGTAAATTTAACGGCATTGCCAATTAAATTAATTAATACTTGTCGCAGTTTGGCTTCATCTGTAGAGATATATGGGGGTAAATTAGAATCGGCTTCTAAGAAAAATTGAAGTCCTTTGTTTTGGACTTTGAGGGCAAACATCTCTTGCAGATTCTTCAGCAGAGCCGGGAGGTCAAAATCTGTTTCATTGAGGGTGATTTGACCAGCTTCAATTTTGGACATTTCCAAAATATCGTTAATCAAACATAATAAATGTTCGCCACTGCGGTTAATAATGCTCAAGCGTTGCTGTTGTTCTGGTTTCAAGGAGCTATCTTTACTGAGAATTTGAGCAAAGCCAATGATACTATTGAGAGGAGTGCGGAGTTCATGGCTCATATTGGCTAAAAATTCTGATTTGGCTTGATTAGCCCTTTCCGCATTTTCTTTGGCTTGTTGCAGTTCTACTTGAGTTGCTTTTAGCTGTTGTAAAGTTGAGCGTAACTCTTGGTTGCTTTGTTCTAGGGCTTGCTCGGCTGTAATCCAATCGCTAATATCAGTAATAAAACCCTCAAGAAATTCTATTTCTCCTTCAGAGTTAAATATCCCTTGCCCTTGTTCCCAAACCCATTTTTCCGTCCCCTGTTGAGTAAAGAGACGATAAGTAACTTGAAAAGGGGTTTTTTGGGACAAGGCTATTTGTACCTGTTGCCAGAGTTGCTCTCGATCTTCAGGATGAATTAATTGATTCCATTTGAAATTGCCGTCGGTCAAATCTTCTGAAGAATAACCCGTTAATTGATTACATCCTTCACTGACAAAAATCATCTTCCAGTCAGGTTCATTCAAGGAACGATAGGCCATTCCCGGTAGATTACTCATCAGGGTAGCCAAAGTTCTTTGGCTTTCTGCTAGGGAAGCTGTACGTTCGGCTACTTTGCGCTCTAATTCTTGATTCGCTCGTTCTAAAGCTTCTTCAGCTTGCTTTCGAGCAGTAATATCCCGCACCATGATCAACACTTCATCTTCTCCCAACACCATAATGCGGACTTCTTCATGCCAAGGTTGACCATTGAGTCTGATTTGATGCTCGTAAACTTGCAGTTTAGCCGTTATCAGGGCTTGCTGAATGTATTGCATTCGCTTTTGGGCCAGCTCAGGGGGTAATGATTCCTGAACGGTGTTCCCTGGTCTAAACTGTTTTACCCCATGACCCTCCTGGGAGCGATCGCTGCCGATGACATCTAAATAGGTGCCATCACCTAGTGCGCGAATCATCAGATCGGGAATGGTGTTGACAATCGCACGATTAGTAGCTTCACTCTGACGAAGGGCATTAAAGGATTCCCTAAGTTGACTCGCCATCTTGTTGAAAGACTCTGCCAAGATGTCAATATCAATAATGAAGCTGGGTTCTACCTGCTGCTCGAGATCCCCCTGAGCCAGTTTGTCTGATGCCTGGGAAACCCGCACCACTGGTGCGGTAATCCAGCGAGAGGTAACAATCCCCAAAATTGTAGCCACTGCCAGAGCGATGACGCACAGGATAATTGTGTTGCGAGTATTGGCGTCGATCTGCGCCGTAAAGTCCGCCTCGGGGATGACTACTGCCATGAGCCAATCGAGACCCCGACCATCTTGAAGCGGTGTCACTTGTAGGAATTTACGCTTGCCTTCTATCTCGAAAATAAACCGCTCCCTCGTGGCAATTTGCTCGAAACTGCCAAACCGACTCAGCAAAATCTGCGCCGCTTCTCGGATTAAAGGGTTGCTGCTGTCCACCGCAGCCAGTCGTTTTTCCCCTGCCTCAGTCTTGAGGAAAGGGGGTTCTGCTGCCGAACTGGCAACAATTTCTCCCGAACGTTCAATGATAAAGACCTGTCC
>JASJDX010000059.1 GCA_030064975.1 Pleurocapsa sp. MO_192.B19 | reverse complement strand
AAATAATAGTTAATAAATTCTTGGCGTTTAATTGCTTGTTTTAGTGCCATTTCATGTTTAGAAAACTCCATATCTTTTTGGAGTTGAATATACATTTCAGGCTTAAATACTTGATAGCGATCGCCTTCTAGCTCTTTGGCTTGCTGCATGGCAATATCGGCATCATTAAATAAACGATCTATATCTTGATAATCTTTATTACCGATGACAATTCCGATATTGGCATTAACTAAAATCTGACGACGCTTAATTACAAAAGCTTGAGTCAACTTTTGTTGAATTTTTTGCACTATGGCGATCGCATCATTAACATCGTGAATATTATCTAAAAAGATGGCAAACTCTTCTCCTTCTAAGCGACTTAGTAAGGCGGATTCAGGCAAACAAGAATGTAGAGCATGAGCAATTGCCATCAATAGTTGATTACTATCAAGATGACTGAGGGTACGCTTGATCGTCCTAAAGCGATCGCATTCTAATAAAATAACCGCGAAAAAGTAATCAGGTTGTTTTTCAGTATCTTTTAAAGCTTTCTTTAGTCTGCTGATAAAAGAATTGCGATTAGCAAAGCCAGTAATCGGATCTTGCAAAGCCATCGTTAACAGTCTGTCTTGAGCCTGTTGACGGCGATCGATTTCTCCTTGTAATTGCTGATTGCTCTTTTCTAATTCTGCAGTACGATCTTTGACTTTCTGCTCTAGTTGATTGTTTAGCTCAATAATTTTACTCTTGCTAGACTGAATCGCTATTTGATTGGCAACCCTGACTACAACTTCTTTAATTTCAAAGGGTTTATTAATGTAGTCTACTCCCCCAACTTTAAAGGCTTTTTTCTTATCAGAAAAATCATTTAAAGCACTAATAAAAATTATGGGGATGTCACTGGTTTTTGCTTCGGCTTTGAGTTGCGCACACACCTGATACCCATCTATTTCTGGCATCTGAATATCTAACAAAATTAGTTCAGCCCAACCAGAGTGGGCAACTTCAATTGCTTCTGTACCATTTTCAACACAAAGAGTCTGATAACCCCGTTTTTGCAGAATGGCAGCGAGCAGATCGAGATTATCTGGAGTATCATCAACGATGAGAATATTAGCTTGAGAATTTTGAATCTGAGTTGTATTCAAGAAATCGATTAAAGGAGATTTATATCGTCTATATAAGGTTATAGTTCCCCAAAATAACTCGAAGCTATCATCTTCAAGTCACAATTTTAATCAATCCCCAAAAGCGATCGCAACGTAGAATTAACTGACTGCTGTGCTTTGACTAATGGCTGTTGCTGATTTAAAAATACACGAGCGCAATTGCGTCCAGGCATTCCCGAAATTGATCCTCCTGGATGAGTTCCCGCCCCCGTAAGATACAAGTTTTTAATTGGTGTAGTGTAATTGGCTATTTCTGGCAGAGGACGCAAAAAGATCATTTGATCCAAAGTCATATCTAAATGGTAGTAATTACCTTTATAAGAGCCTAGTCTCTCTCCTAATTCCGCAGGGCTTTCTACCCGACGAGCAATAATTGAATCTTTAATATTTGGCGCATAGTCAGCTAGCTTATTGATTACGTTATCAGCAACTTGATTTTTAAGCTCATCCGTCCAACCTGTACCATGTAATCCTGTACCCTCTTTTCCTGCAATTTGATAAGGAGCAAAGAATTCAATCCAAAGAGTATGTTTGCCGACCGGAGCCAGAGTAGGATCTAACACGGTCGGAATATCAAGATACATCGAAGGATTAGTATCAGGAATTTGTCCCATAGTTGCCAAAGCGTGAGCCTGTTCTACATGAGCCACAGAATCAGCAATTAATACCGTACCAATTAAATGGTCGTTATTATCCTGCTCATAAGCGGTAAAGTGGGGTACTTCAGATAATGCACAGTCGATTTTGAGAATAGTTTCGTTATTGTTAGCAATGCGGCGGTCAACTTTTTCTCTTAAGTCTGGTTTAATTGCATCAGGAGCAACTAACTGTAAAAACAGTCTTCGAACATCGATATTAGAAATGACTGCTTTATTGGCTCGATATTCTTTGCCCCCAGCTACTCTAACTCCAACCGCGCGATTATCTTCGACAATTACTTCTTTAACCATTTGTTCGGTTAAAATCTTGCCACCTTTAGCTGTGACTAATTTAACTAGTGCCTGGGTTAGTGCGCCAGTACCACCTTTTGGTCGAGCCATCCCTGGATGATGACGCATCGCTAACATCATTAACCCTGCGGTAATACCCTTTTGAGAAGGAGGCGCGCCAATTTCGGCGGCTAATCTAGCTAGAGGAGCTTTAACCAACTCAGTATCAAAGTACTCATTAAGCAGATCTTCAGGGGCAGTAATCATGGTGCGGATGAAGTTTAACGCCTTGTCTTTGGAACCAGCGATTGCCAACACATCAGCTAAATTTTTTCCTTTATAACCCTGAGCAATGCCTAAAATAGATTGGGGCGGTGCATTAAAAAAAGGAGCGATCGCGC
Source organism: Pleurocapsa sp. MO_192.B19 (assembly GCA_030064975.1). GTDB lineage: Bacteria > Cyanobacteriota > Cyanobacteriia > Cyanobacteriales > Xenococcaceae > Waterburya. Next base: position 15,073 of record JASJDX010000059.1, on the reverse strand, counting down.
TCATTAATTGCGACCAATAATTAATAAATTCGACATATTTGGCGGCATCTCTTTCGCTGTAACGAGCGATCGCTACTCTAGTTTGTTCTAATGATTGATGAGCTAAAAAATACTTCCCGTCTGGATGGGGACAAAAAGTATGGGGATCGCAGGTAAGATATTGTAAACCGTACTTCTGAAGCTGTAATTCTTCAATAATTGGACCCAGAAAAATAAATTCGTGGTCAATAGCACAGAGGTTAAACTTAAAGCCTGGAGCTTCTTTTGCCAAGGCTTCTTCGGTTGTAGCAGCACCACCAGGAACAGAACGTTTTTCTAGTAATAAGACGCTATAGCCAGCATTGAGCAAATACGCTGCACAAACGAGTCCATTATGACCAGCACCAATGACGATCGCATCATACGCTTCCATTAAATTTATAATTCCTTGTTCTAAAATTTAGCTAAATTAGTCTAAATTGAGAATAGCAAAATAAATACAAATGACAAAAATATGAGACTTCTTAGATGAATTAGCTATCAATCCCTTTTTCTTTTAACTTTTCATTAAGCTAATTAATGGTGATTTGGATAAAAATTGTACTGTGCTGTCTCCAAGAGCAATGTAAGCTCGTTATATTTCGTTTCTTTTGCTATACTGGCTTATGCTTCTAGTAATAAAAACTTTTTTATTATATGAATTCTATTATTCAAATAATTGAGCCTAAAGGGATTTTAGACGGAACTAAAACTGTTGAATTTCAACACCAAATAATGCAACATATAGAAAGTGGTGTAGATATTATTTTGGTTGATTTCAGCAATGTTACTTTTATGGATAGTTCTGGTTTAGGAGCTTTGGTTAAAGCTTTAAAAACTCTTAATGCTGCCAATGTTCAGCTTTTCTTATGTTCGATTAATGAACAGATTAAAATGCTTTTTGAATTAACTAGTATGGATAGCTATTTTTCTATCTTAGATAATCGCGAAGAATTTACCAAGCAATTACAACAATAGTGAAAATCTTTGAGTTATTAGGGTTTAGTTGATCAGCTCAAATATATCAGGAAAAATCTATTTGTAAAATTGATAAATCATCTTCAAATTGAAAATTTGGATGCCAGGTTCTAACATACTGTAGTAAACGCTTTAAATCTCGTTCTGGCGTTTTTTGATGCTTTTTGAGTAAATCAATCAATCCCTCCAATCCCCAATGAGTGTTAGGTTTCTGCTCGATGTCGTAAAGCCCATCGCTGAAAATATATAGGCTAGAGTTAGCAGCAATTTCACACGAAGCATTAACATACTGTATATTAGGAAACATTCCTACAGGTACTCCTGGTGTTTTGAGGCGTTGCTCCAATTCTCTATTTGTTGAAGGCAAAAGAATTGCTGGGGGATGTCCAGCACTAGAATAAGTTAAGCTACGATTTTGCCGATCATAAACACCATACCAAATAGTGAAATATTTATCATTGCGATCGCTCATCTGAAAAGCTTGATTTAACCCTCGCAAAACCGTATCTGGTTTGTAATAATCTACGTTACTCAAACCACGAGATCTTAGTAAATTAACTACCGCCAAAGAAGGTAAAGAAGCTCTTAAACCATGTCCTGAAACATCCAGCAAATAAAAAACTAAATGGCGATCGTCTAACCAAAAATAATCAAAACTATCTCCTCCTAGTTGTCGTGAAGGAATAAAGCAAACATCAATACTCAAACATGGGTGTTGGAGAGGTTCGGGCAAAATAGTACTGACATACTCTGCTGCTTCGGCTAATTCGGCTTCTAATAACTGTTTTTGATTTTGCAAATCTCTACTTAACTGATGCAGCCGTAATCCTGCCCTAACTCTGGCCTGAAGCTCATTCATTTCAATTGGCTTGCACAAAAAATCATCTGCCCCAGCATCAAGACCTTTTACACGATCCTCGATCGAATCGAGGGAAGTCAACAAAATAAAGAATGTGGTGGATAATTCAGAAGTAGATTTTATCTGACGGCATACTTCTAAACCATTTTTGCGGGGCATAATCCAATCGCAGATAATCAAAGCTGGGCGAATTGTCTTAGCTTTAATTAAACCTTCCTCACCATCACTTGCTAAGCTAATATCATAGCCCTGCATACTGAGGGTTCTTTCTAAAAGCAGCTGAGTTGTAGAGTCATCGTCAATAATCAAAATTTGAGCCATAGTAAATTTTTATATTTTCCTTGTCTTCTGAACGAAGGTGATGCCAATTGCTGTCTAAAAAGAGGCAAGTCCCAAAGCTTCAATGGGTGTAGCTGCGAACAAGTCCTTTCTGCCCATAATGTTGCAATACACGTGATTTAGCTGCGAAGCATCCTCTGAAGGCAACAGCGTGGTTCTGTCTTGATGGACGTTCGCCGTCAGCGATACGAACCTGCGGATGCTCCATCCGCCAAACAAAGGGCTATTCCGTATGTAGGGTAACCAGAGGCACAAACGTCCGATATAAACGCAAGTGTTTGTCTTCCGAGGTTTCCTCGGAACCTTGTACCGCACGCCTGGGTTTGGGTGAGATCTCCCTAGGCAACATAGACTTGGGAATGCTCGCCAAGACCCAACTGAATAATCTTTGAGCAAAAAGCCATATAGCATTGTTAAACTAAGGGTACTAATTCTCAACCATCATATCTTTGAGAATACTAAAAAAAAAGAAAAAACTAAGTGGGATGAAAATTACCTACCATGAGCTACTCAAAAATTTAAGCAAATAATTATCACCAACCACAGACTATAGCAATATTTTTGCCTGTTGTCTTGACGGAGGCAAAGTGCGAGTTAAATGTACTACGAATAATTAGAATTAGAGTATTTAGTGATTTGTAAAGCACTAGAGGGAATATTAAATTAAATTAAATTAAATTAAATTAATTTAATATCTTGCGACGAACTTTTTATTCTTTTATTATGGTGTCTTCAATAATGGTGTCTTCAATGATCGCAGTATCTTTATAAGCTTTCTCATTAGAAAAGATGGGTTTATATTCTGTTCTTTCACTGCCACAATAATTTAAAAACTGGCTAGTATCGGTACTGTAGGCAATATAACTATAGGAAATTTTGATATTGCTGCCAATAATAATAATATCTCCCGAAGTTAAACGGTGCAGAGATTTTTTATTTCCATTGATAGAAATACCGTTACGGCTTCTTTTTCTTTTTCCTTTACCATCAATAATCCAGTAAGAATAATCGCTTTTATGTCCTTCTTCGGTATATCTCATCCAAGCAACAGTAGCATGATGACGCGAAGCTAGTCGATCATTAATGACAAGATCATTATTAGGATGGCGACCTATAGAAAATACATTAACATTAAGCGAAACTGCCCGTCTCGATTCTGGAGACTCAACAATTAATACGTGTCTTCCTCTTGCTAAATCAGCTTTATTTAACTCGACTAAGGTTAGTTTTGATTTTTGATCAGCCATGTGGTTGAATTATATTTTTATACCTGATATTTAGATGGGAGTCGGGTAATATAAAACCTTCTCTATGAGATACGTATTAATTCTTCTTTGATACAGAAAAATATTTTTTATTGCTTATATTTATGTATTTTCTATAGGTCTATTGTTTATATTTTAATCTAAAAAAAATAATCAGCAATGATCTTTACTTCAAAAAAAGTGAATTATATTTTTTTATCTTTAATGACATCAGTAAAACTATTGAATTATGCAAACTATAAGTAAAATCAACTAGAAAGTAATGATTCACAATGAACTCTAAATCCTGCCTTTTGCAAAGATGCTACTGTTTGGCTTGGATTTTGTACCCAAAACTTTTGTCCAAAGCGAATAAATTGTCTTTGTTCTCCTTTGCCTATCGCTGCAATCACAGGAATTTTAAATCTATTTTCCTCTGAAGCTTGCTGCTCTAAAATCTTTTTCAGATAATTACTTTTTGCTTGATCTAAAGCTTGCTCGGGGGTAATTTCAAGCATAATCATTTTAACTTTTTCTACTGCTTCTGCATCCTCAATAATTAGCTGGTATTTATCATTTCGCTGTTGCGCTTTACCCCAAACAATTAATTGCTTTCCTTCTTCTAATAACGGTTCTAATTCTTGATAAGTACTGGGAAAAATTGTTCCTTCAGCTTCTCCTGTAATGTCTTCCATTTGTACAAAAGCCATGGGGTCACCTTTTTTGGTAATAATTTTTCTCACAGAGTTCAACATGACCACCGCACTAACCTTTTGCTTAGGTTTTTTTTCGGCTAATTCACTTAAATTAATCGGGGATAACATCTGCGCTGCTTGGTGAACAGCTTTGAGGGGGTGATCGCTAATATAGAAACCAATATATTCTTTTTCTAAACGAAGCTTTTCTGGGAGAGGATAATCTTCTACAGCGGGAGTACTAGGTGCTTGTTCAAAAGTATCTTGGAGTTTGTGATTGTCACCCATACCATTGGTGATATTCATATCAAACAGATTAAGTTGACCGCTAGCTTTTTCTTTACTGCGTTTTTGCGCCCAAGAAATTACCAGATCAATATCATTAATTAACTGTCTACGGTTGGGTTGTACTTGATCAAAAGCACCACAGTAAATTAATGTTTCCAATGCTCGACGGTTAACAGTACGTAGTTCTACCCGTTCACAAAAATCCGCCAGAGATTTGAACTTACCGTCTGCTTGTCTGGCATTAAGTATGTTTTCAATCGCACCCTGTCCTAAATTTTTGACTGCCGATAAGCCAAACAGAATATTGTTTTTATCTAAGGGTAAAAAATCTTCTTCTGAACGATTAATATCAGGCTGCTGAATGGTAATGCCCATTTTTTGCGCGTTTTCCCGATATTTATCAACCTTATCCTGAATGCCACTGCTAGCAGTCAACAAAGCTGACATATACTCTACGGGATAGTTCGCCTTAAGATAGGCAGTTTGATAAGTCACATAGGCATAGGCGGTGGAATGGGATTTGTTGAAACAATTGGATGCCACTATTCCATTAGCTAGCAGAAAATTATGATCCCTGGCTACGCCGATGTCATAAACAGTTTGTTTTCCTAGTGATTGACGCCTGACAATTTTTACCATGACCAAAAGCAAGGAATAAAAAATAAGTTAAAAAAATAAGTTACGAGTTATGACTCACTGCTCATCATTTTAGATAGGTGGAGTAGAAAATCGCTAAAATATATTATCTCCAAAAGCACGTTTATCTAAATTGAGGCAACGCCTATCGATACTATATACGGTAAATATAAGGGATTAAAATCTAGCCAGATCAAGCAGCTAAAAAAACTTTATCATCAGAAGTTGCCTGGAGATCTTGTTGTTACGCCAGAGTTTGCTCAAAGGCTAGCTGCCATTAGCACAGAAATTAATCAACCAGTCTGCGCTTACATCAATCGTCGTGGACAAGTAATTCGGGTAGGGGTAGGAAATGCTCGTCAGACACAAATTCCTCCTTTAGAATTGCCTCGTTATGGTGTTAAACGTTTATCTGGGATTCGTTGTATTGCCACTAAACTGAAATCTGAACCCCCTAAGGAATCTAGCTTAACTGCTATGGTATGTCAAAGGTTAGATGCCTTAGCGGTGTTGACTCTCACTGGTACAGGTAAATTAAAGAGAGGTGGGGGAGCAACAGGTTATATTCAGGATACTTATCTGGCTCATTTATTACCTCAGTCTGAGGCAAATTCTGAAACCCAGGAGTATTGGTCGGTATCTGAGCCTATGAATTTAGATACTCTTAGTGGGCAAGATTTTTTGGATTTGGTCGAAGGCTTAGAAGCAGAGTTTGAACGGGAATATGTTGCTCAACAGGTAGATATTAGTCACGATCGCGTTGTCTTAGTTGGTTTAAAAGTTGAGCAGACTGACGAACAAGAATTTGAAGATGGTTTAAATGAGCTAATAGGACTAGTGGACACTGCGGGGGGGGAAGTCTTACAAACTATCCGTCAAAAGCGATCGCGTCCTCATCCCCAGACTCTTGTAGGAGAAGGTAAAGTACAGGAAATCGCCCTACGAGTGCAAACTGTCGGTGCTAACTTGGTGGCATTTGATCGTTCTCTTTCCCCAGCTCAAATACGTAACCTAGAAAGTCAGTTTGGGGTACGGGTAGTCGATCGCACCGAAATTATTCTCGATATTTTTGCTCAACGCGCTCAATCTCGTGCAGGTAAGCTTCAGGTAGAACTAGCACAGCTAGAGTATATGTTACCCCGTCTGGTAGGTAGAGGACAGGCGATGTCTCGTCTGGGGGGTGGTATTGGTACAAGAGGGCCAGGAGAAACTAAACTAGAAACCGAAAGACGGAGTATACAAAAGCGGATTGCTCGTTTACAACGAGAAGTGAATGAATTACAGGCACATCGCTCGCGGATGCGGCAACAACGCCAGAAAAAAGATGTTCCTAGTATAGCGATCGTTGGTTATACCAATGCGGGTAAGTCAACCCTAATTAATGCCTTAACTAACTCTGAAGTATATGTAGCTAACCAGCTATTTGCCACCCTCGATCCGACAACCCGTCGCTTATCCATCCCCGATGCTGATACAGGTGAACTGCAAAATGTTCTTTTGACTGATACGGTGGGTTTTATTCAACAGTTACCACCACCTCTGGTTGATGCCTTTCGTGCCACCCTCGAAGAAGTAACCGAGGCTGATGCTTTAATTCATGTCGTAGATTTATCCCATCCGAATTGGGAACATCAAATCCGTTCAGTAATGGAAATTTTAGGTGAAATGCCCATCGCCCCAGGTCCAATTTTATTGGTGTTTAATAAGTTAGATCGGGTAGATAGCGAGACGTTAGCTAAAGCTAAAGAAGAATTCCCTTTAGCTCTATTTATTTCTGCTAGCGATCGCCTAGGATTAGAAACTTTACGTCAAAAGCTATCTCTCTTAGTTGACTATGCAGGAGTGGGAGAATAGAAAATCCTCTGGGAAGGCATTAGCTAAGCAGATAAAGGAAAAATAGCAGCATTTCATGCAGACAAATATAAAAATTACTCTGGAAAGTAAAACGTAAATCAAATGAAGATATAAGTTTTACTATTACTTTGCTTAGCTAACAAATATGTATTATAAGTAGATAGATATAAATAAATTTACAATAAATTCTAATAACTAAAGTAATTATCGAACTAATTAATTATACCTGGCTACCTAATATTTAACGCCTGATTTAAGCTACCTTCTTAATCAAAGTCTTTGCTGATACAGCATAATTATTGGCTTGTGCGGTGGCAATTAAATTCCAGTCTGCTTTACGTAGATGTTGATATGTTGCCCATCCTTTTGAACCACCAGGAACACGGTAATCTGGCACTGAATATTGAGGATATGCAGTATAGGGTTTCCATGGTTGATGTATATATTCTCGTAAATGAAGTACTATAGTTTGTCTATTATTGCGATCTTGCAACCAGCACATTTGTCTATCCATAAATAACTTTTTCCTCACAAATTACTTAGCATCTATGTCAATTAATTCCTTTCAACTTTAGTCCGTCTATGGTCATAATTTGTTTGATGCTAATATTAATAATTATGTTTCTAACACATAAAAAAATAGGCGAAAGTTAATTTCGCTACAAATCACAAGAAACCTCTCTTGGTTGTAAAAAAGATAACAGTTAAACTAAGAAAATATATTTAAGAAAATATATTTAATATTTAATGTTTTGAATATTTCTTAGCAAAGTTATTTTCCGCAAGTTGATATTAGTAAGTTACATCGAGTGTTGTATTGAAATGAGAAGTTAATCAAAAAAAAAAGGGCTTGGCAATGCCAAAACCCGATTGAAACCTGAGAAGAGATATTTTATTTTTCCCCAAGGCTATTCTGCTAGTTTTAATATCTGAGAAGTAATTGCCATGCTTTCTTCATACAGCATTTCTCTACCCCATCGTTGTAGTTGTTGACCAAGTAGATTCTCAGTATTCTGATCGGATAAGGGTGTCACCTGTTCGATATAACAGGATTGCGCTCCACCACCAGCTTCCATTTTCATACATCCTGTGGTACTAGAACAAAGTACTGTGCAGCAGTCGGCTTTTAGATTAGTTGAACTCAAACGTAAGCTGACTAAATCTCCAGGAATATCTCCCCAGTCTGCCGTGGGAATGCCTGCTAATTCTGCTTCAATACTGCGTTGTTTTTCATCAGTAAATTTGACTTTACGAATGTCATAGTCTCCTCCTTCAAATTGATACTCAATGGGAGTCCACTTTAGACGACTTGCTAACCAACCTAAGAACATTAAAACTTGAGATTGATTGCCAAGTTCATAATCAATTGTGACCCGATCTACCTCGTAAATTTCCGCTCTTCTTTCTGGAGGATCAAAAGCCGCAGCAGTTAATTCTTGCCAAGGTGCTAATCTGCGCCAGTTGATGTCAGCAAGGGCAGTATCTTGTTTAAGTAATTCAGCTAGAGATTTTAAGTCAGCTTCGGGGTGAACAAAGCTACTAGAATCAAAAATTATTGTATCGCTAGAGCCTATTAAACGCTGAAACAAAGGATGTTCAGGGGTGGGAGTCGCTTTCCACCAGACAAACTTGGGTAAGTCAGCGATCGCCAGTGCGGCAATAATACCGCCAATTCTTTCTAGAGCTTCGGCAGTACCACTAAGGGTAATATACTCGCAGCAAACTAGAGTATTTTTACTTTGCTTGTTAATAGGACAATAGGCTGATACTTGCGCCTTGACTCCTTGATCTTCTCCCAAGATCGGACAGAGAGTAACAATTCTACAGGGATTAGAAGCGGCGATCGCATCTGCCGTTGCTCCCTCAGAATCAGGGCTATAGTTGATGGCAGCGGTTTTATTTTCTGGAGTTAACTTGTCTTTTGCTTTGGCTTGAACAAACTCTGTATGTAATCTGTTGAGCAATGCCTCATCCGATTTGCCCGTAACTTCCATGTCATAAGCTTTTTGGGCTGCTTTGATTGCGGCTTTAATTCTGGGTCCTGCAATGCCGTCAATAGGCCCTGTATAAAACCCCAGAGAAGCGAGTAGCTGTTGTGTGCCATCTGGTTCGTAAACTATTAAGCTAAAGGTGGCAGCTCGAGTAACAGCTGTACCATCTTCGTCAGAACCCTGAGTTTGCCAAAGCGAGCGCAATTCAGCTTCAATGTCTTCGATAGATACGTCTTTGGGTGCTTGTAAAGATACTATTGGAGAAACCATAATCAGTAATCAGTAATCAGTAATCATTTATCAGATAGGGACGATTTGCCAATCTCCCTTACTAATCTCTCATCCTTCTAAAGTCTGCGCCAGCGACGGCGATCGCGATTAATCATCATTTCGGCTTCTGTCGGTTGCCAAGTTCCCGCTTCATACTGGGGCATTTGATTAGGATCGCTGGGGGCTTCCCAAGTATTAATTAAAGGCATTACAATGTTCCAGGCTGCTTCTACTTCATCGGCGCGAGTGAACAGAGTTTGATCTCCTAACATACAGTCTAGTAACAAACGATGATAGGCATCGGCAGTAGCCATACCAAAGGATGAACCGTAGCTAAAGTCCATATTTACGGTTCTGGTTCGTAAGTCAGGACCAGGGGTTTTGGCTTCAAACTTAAGAGATATACCCTCGTTGGGTTGAATCCGCATAGTCAGAACATTAGGACTAGTTTGTTGGGCTGCGGACTGGAAGATCAATAAAGGTACTTCGCGGAAATGGATCGAAATTTCAGTAACCTTTTTGGGCATCCGTTTTCCTGTCCGTAAATAGAAAGGGACACCTTTCCATCGCCAGTTATCTATTTCTAGCTTCAATGCTACAAAAGTAGGTGTCGTAGATTCAGAATTTACCCCTTCTTCTTGGCGATAACCCTTAACAGGTTTGCCTTTCATCCAACCATCAGAATATTGCGCTCTAACTGCTGACTGTTCTAGGTTATTAGCGTCTGCAATATGTGTAGCCTGGAGAACTTTGGTTTTTTCGTTGCGAATGCTATCGGCATCTAGGGCATTTGGAGGTTCCATAGCGGTAATAGCAAATAGCTGCATCAGGTGATTCTGCAACATATCCCGCAATGCACCAGAGGTTTCATAGTATCCCGCTCGATCTTCTACCCCTACGGTTTCGGCAACGGTAATCTGCACATGATCGACAAACTGCCTATTCCAGAGAGGTTCAAAGATAGCATTACCAAAACGAAATACTAACATGTTTTGGACAGTTTCTTTCCCCAGGTAGTGATCGATACGATACACCTGTTCTTCTTTACAAACTCTTTGTACTGCGCGGTTAAGAGATTTAGCTGAACTTAAATCTTTGCCAAAAGGCTTTTCAATTACAATGCGGTTTTTAATAGCATCATCAAGCATTCCTGCTGCACCAAGCTGTTTTAGGGCTGGCTTAAAAAATTTAGGAGATACTGCCAAATAAAAGACGCGATTGCCTCTTGTACCGCGTTTTCCGTCTAGATCTGCCAAAAAATTCTTTAATTTTTCATAACTTTCGGCTTCGTCCATGTTACCCGAACAATAGAAGATGCCTTCAGCGAAGTCTTTCCATAGTTCTTCATTACCTACGCCATTACCAAATTCTTCAACCCCTTCTTTGAGATGTTGGCGAAAATAGTCGTGAGTCCAATCTCTTCTAGCAACTCCCACGATAGTCATTTCTGGAGGGAGACGACGCTCTCTTTTAATTTGATAGATAGCGGGAATTAATTTGCGTTGAGTTAAATCACCTGATGCCCCAAAGATGACGATAATTGCGGGATCTGCAGTACGCTCCTGCTGCAACCCTACTCGTAACGGATTTTCTAATATTGCAACCATATTTTTATTGATATTTATAACGTGTAAAACATTGGTGGGCGCAAGAAGGTTTGCGCCCCTAAATATTGAATTGATTTTTGGCTGATTTACACAGTAGCTAGTTGCTTAACCTTGCTTTCTAAGGATGACATCAGAGATTCAAAGGGTTTGATGAATTTATCAATGCCTTCTTCGAGTAATTCATCCATCACTGCATCAAGATCAATATCGACAGCATCATCCTTTAAGCCATCAATAACTTGATGAGCTGCATCTAAATTAGTTTCAATCCGATTAGCGGGATCGCAGTGATCGACGCAAGCATCAATAGTGTTAGGAGGTAGCGTATTAACAGTATTTGTTCCTACTAACTCGTCAACATACATCACATCACTGTATTCAGGATTTTTGGTGCTGGTACTTGCCCAAAGAAGTCGCTGTGCTTTTGCCCCCTTAGCTACCAAGGCTTCCCATCTATCGCCACTAAAAATTTCTTGGTATTTTTGGTAGGCAATTTTAGCATTAGCGATGGCAACTTTACCTTTAATGGCTTCTAGTTTGGCTTTAGCATCGTCGTTAGCTGACTCTAGTTTGCTATCAATTCGACCATCGATCTTGCTATCAATACGACTGAGGAAGAAACTGGCAACGGAGGCTACTTTACTAATATCTTCGCCTGCGGCAGCTCTTTTTTCTAAACCTTTGATATAAGCCCAAGCAGTATCAACATAACTTTGTACTGAAAATAGTAGAGTTACGTTGACGCTCATCCCTTCAGAAATTGCCTGTTCTACTGCGGGCAAACCTTCTGGTGTACCAGGAATTTTGATCATCAAGTTAGGGCGATCAATAGTTTGGTAGTAGCGACGAGCTTCTTTGATAGTGCTTTCTGTGTCTTTAGCAAGATCTGGTGGAACTTCAATGCTGACGTAGCCATCTAAGCCATCAGTCTCTTCATATACGGGCATAAAGATATCACAAGCGTTACGAATATCAGTAAATACTAAGTCTTCGTAGATTTCTTGAACTGATTTATTGGCTTTGATTCCAGCTTCAATCGCCTGATCGTAGATTTTGTTACCAGCGATCGCTTTTTCAAAAATAGCGGGGTTGGAAGTAATTCCTTTTATGCCTTTATCAGCAATAGACTGTTTTAATTCACCAGATTCAATAATATCGCGGCTGAGGTTATCCATCCAGATACTTTGACCGTATTGATTTTCAATCTCTAAAATGGGATTTTGGGTAGGCATAATTGATAGTTCTCCTTTTAATACTTCACAAGTTAAATTGGCAATTAAACTAAAGCTTGTTGTTCTGATTCGCGACGCGTCCAATCTTGAATAAAAGACTCGACTAGCTCTACATCTTCTGTACTGCCTAGTACTAAAGGAGTACGTTGGTGCAGTTTACCTGGTACTACACTTAAAAGTCGTTCAATACCAGTGCTAGCTTTCCCTCCTGCTTGTTCAGCCAAGAAAGCTAGCGGCGCTGATTCGTACAATAGTCTCAATTTTCCGTCAGGATTTTTTTCTGTCCCAGGATAGAGGAACACGCCACCCTGAAGTAAAATACGATGAAAATCCCCTACTAGTGCACCGCTGTAGCGAGAGGTATAGCCTTCATGACGATGAACATAGCGGATATATTCCCGAATTGATTCATCCCACTGCCAATAGTTACCTTCATTAACGCTGTATACTGGGCCATGCTGGGGAATTGTAATATTTTCTTCGGCTAGAATAAATTCTCCTAAACTGGGATCGAGAATGAAAGAGTGTACCCCCTTGCCTAAGGTGTAAACTAGCACTGTAGAAGGGCCATACAGAACATAACCTGCTCCTATCTGGCGATCTCCATTTTGTAATAAGTCTTGGGCTTCTCCATTAAGATCATCACCCTGCTGTTGACGCAGGGAAAAAATTGAACCGACGTTGAGATTTATGTCTACATTAGAAGAACCATCAATCGGATCGTATAAAAGCGTATAGCGTCCTATAGGGCAATTTTCAGGTATGTAATAGGGCTTCTCCATCTCTTCCGATGCTAAACGACATACTAAGCCGCTTTGCTTAAAGACAGATATAAAGACATCATTGGCATAGATGTCCATTTTTTTAACTGATTCCCCTTGGACATTGGTTTCTCCTGTAAAACCCAATACCCCAGCCATTAAGCCAGCCCGACTTAAACGGCGACTAACTAGCTTAGCAGCTAAAGCGATGCGACTCATGATCGCGCTAACATCTTGCGCTTCAGCAGTGAAATCTGAAAACTGTTGCAATACATGCCTAGACAGAGTTTGACAATCTCTATCCAGGCTATGTTCTGGAATGACAGTTGTGTCAAAATTTTCCATGGGATTGACCTTCCTAAGCCTGCATCTCCTGCTTTTCTCTGACCATTGGTCACAGATTATCATTGAGAACAAGAGGTTAATAAATTGTCGAGTAAAGTTGCTTCCAAACCAGCCTCAGTATGTTTTGCGGAATTTGATGTATTTATTACAGAGGGGCCCTGGAATTTACTACACTCTATTTATTTATATTAGGAAGGTATTTTTAGGGAGAGTCAGAAGCTTAAGACTAGCTTCAGGTTGTCTAAACGTTTTGCTGCCTCTGATACCATTTTTACTTAACCCTAAATCAAAAGAAATTAATCAATGGAAATTGATTGCGGTTTATCGCTATGGTTGGGAGTAGCAGAATTGTTACTACTAGCTACGTTATATCCTTGTTGTTCTAACCATTTAGATAAAGGTTCTTCGTTCAATTTGAGTTGTAAAACACCAGAAACAAAACCACTAGCGAAAGCAACTGGCTGTTGAACAAATTTTTGTAAGATGGGTGTTAATTCAGTTAAAAACATAAACTTATGGACTGTTGTAGCCTAACTAATTTAAATGTTAAGGTTTTCTTGAAAATTGTAACGTGTCTGCTGAATATTGTGAGTTCAATCACCTACTCAATCTAGATGTTTATAATTAAAGTAATTATTTGATTGATATTTCTTGAACTAATCGATCTAATCCCTGCTGCATAGTATTAACTACTAGGTCATAACATCGATCTACATAAACGCGATCGCGTGCTGCTGTTTTGCCACTTTTCGGCAAGACAATTGGCGGCAAAACACGGGTATGAATTTGTACTGGTAAGGGGATATTTGGTAATGGGCCTAAACTAATTCCCCAAGGCAAACCTAGATAAATCGGAAATACTTCGGGATCGGTATTAAATAACCAAGGCATTCCCCAATCATGGAATTGTTTAACTAGGTCGTATATATCTCCTAGTACCAATAGCGTATCGTGTGCGCCGTAAGAAATAATCGGCATAATTGGTACTTCTTCTCTTAATGCTAGTTTAATAAAACCTTTTCTACCAGCCAAATTAATTTGATTACGTTGAGTATAAGGGCGAAATAGATCCTGGGCTCCCCCTGGATAGACTAATACACTAGCACCGCTTTGTAAAGCTGCGATCGCCATTTTGGGATGGGCTGCGATCGCTCCTGTTTGTTCTCCCAGTCTGGCTAAACTGGGATTTATTCGCCAAACACTATTATGCATTAGACCATACACAGGTCGTTGTGTACCAAAATGACGAAACCAATCGTACATAGTCATAACCATATCAGGAGTAGCCAAGCCACCATTATGTGAACCAACAAGTAGTACTTTGCCTTGACTGGAGATATGATGCCAGCCATCAGTTTTAACGCGAAAATAATAGTGATAAAACCACTCCCAAAATGGCATAAAAGACTCAATTAATTCGGGATTTCTTGCATTTAAAGACCAACCATTAGTAAGATTTGATTTACTATTTTGACTCATTAAATATATAAAAAATGTAAAAAACTAAATAAATTTACTTTAAATTTACTTTTCCAAGCGCACAATATACCACTGTAGATATTGATCTGCACCGATATCCAATTCAAAATAATTATCTAGTAAATGTTGCGCCTGTAAATCGACTGAGTCAAACTGTTCTAATTCTCTGGGAATAATTACTTCTTCTAATAATAAAAGATTAACTAGTTTGGCTTTTAATTCTTCGGCGGTCATAAATTCTTCGGCTTGGTCTGATTCGAGGACAACATAAGCATCCTCTTGATACATGATCGAATCTGGCATTAGACTAAAAAATTAAGCAAGCTGGGGTAATTTCTTATACATTAATCCTAAAGCTAGTTGATTGTCTAATTTCGTAACTGTAATGGAAACTAATCCCAATCCTCTCTTAAATCTTAAATATGAACCAGTCATGGAGAATTTGGGTGATGATTATTATGATATTGTAGCTGCCGC
>JASJDX010000574.1 GCA_030064975.1 Pleurocapsa sp. MO_192.B19 | reverse complement strand
ATATTGTTGATACTTTTGTTATTGAATTTCAATACTACTTTTATAGTCACAGATTACTCCCCCATGAACGCCTGGAAAGATCCCAGGCGACACGGACTTGAGAATGCTCGCCAAGATGCAAAGGAGTCTACTGTGACCGTTGGTCAGTGTTGAAGCGATCGCAAAAGTAAGCGATTAACTTTTAAGGTGTGAGGAAAATGTCTAAATTAGTACGTAATTTATTGCTGGTTTCTCCAGCAGTAGCGGGTTTTGTATTTGGCTCTCAATTATCAGCCTCTGCTCAGTTAGTTTCAGAAGCGGAAGACAACAGAAGCCAGCTACTAAATCAAATTAATAGCTACAGTCAGGAAGGGAAAACTACCCTCCGCAATCAGGTAACTAACGTCAATCAACTACGAGATGTTTCCCCTACAGATTGGGCCTATGAAGCTTTGCGTAGTTTGGTAGATCGTTATGGTTGTATTGCTGGTTTTCCTAACCAAACATATCGTGGCAATCAGGCCCTATCTCGTTATGAATTTGCAGCAGGTTTGAACTCTTGTTTAAACCAGATTGAACGTCTAATTGCTTCCTCTGAGGCAGTATCCGCTGAAGATCTAGAAACCATAAATCGTTTGTCTCAAGAATTTGAGGCCGAATTAGCTACTTTAGGTGGACGAGTTGACGAAATTGAAAGTCGTACAGCAATCTTAGAAGACAATCAATTTTCTACAACTACTAAACTTGAAGGAGAAGCTGTCTTTGGTATCAGTCATGAGTTTAATAACTCTGATTTCAACGAAGTAGTATTTCAAGATCGAGTACGCCTATCATTCGTTTCTAGTTTCACAGGAGAAGATGCCCTATATACTCGTCTAGATGCTAGTAACGCTGGGTTTGATTTCCAAACCGAAAATGAAGCTGGAGATCCCGTCGGTCTCGATACTGGTGCATTAACTTTTCAAACTGGGGATACTGACAATGATGTTGGTATCGGCTGGTTAGCTTACTACTTCCCCATTGGTGACAAAATTGATGTCTACTTGCCCGCAGCTTTCCCTCTATGGCAAGACTTTGTACCCACACTCAGTCCTTATTTAGACTCTTTTACAGGCGCGACTGGTTCTCTTTCGAGCTTTGCTGAATCTAGTCCTATTTATAAAATTGGTTTGGCTTCTGGTGGTGGTATAGGGGTTAACTTTAACCCCATTGACTATGTTACAGTTAGTGCTGGTTTCTTTGGTGGAGACTCTTTTAACCCCGTTGAAGGTGAAGATGGCGGTTTATTCAATGAAGAATTTTCTGTCCTGGGTCAAGTTACTGTAAGTTTGTTGGATGATAAATTGCAGGTAGCTGGTACTTATGTTAGGGGTCAATTCGGTGACGCACTCGATGATGACGGCGAAGGAACTAACGACATATTTGATTTAGGAGTAGGAACTTCACTTTCCCGTAGACCTTTTGGCGATACAACTAAGGTAGATACTAATTCTTTTGGTGTTGCAACAGCTTTTCAACTTAATGAAAGATTTGCTATTAATGCTTTTGGTATGTTCACCGATGCTCAAGAGTCTGATGGTGATGACGACACTGACATTTGGTCTTATGGAGCTGGGTTGTCATTACCTGACTTGGGTAAAGAAGGCAACTTAGCTGCTATTTTTGCTGGTGTCGAACCTTATGCAGGAGATCAAAGCAATCCGATTCACATTGAAGGTTTATACAAATACCAATTCAATGACAATATCTCTATTACGCCTGGTATTGTTTATTTAATCTCTCCTAACGGTAATGACGATGATGAAGATGCTTTGCTTGGTGTTATAAGAACTACCTTTACTTTCTAGAAAACTAAGTGTTTAGTATTTCTCAACTCACCTAACTCTATTTTGTCTACCACAGTTGCAAAGCTGTGGTTTTTTAATTGGTTTTAGTTGTACATCTCACGGGGTGACAAGATAGCTTAAAGGTAGTCACAGCATAGAATGTAGCCAACAACCATTACTCAAAAATTCACCTCAAAAATCAAAATGATAATCATTCCGAGGAAGAGCGGTTGCTCCTCCTCGGAATTGATCAATTATTCAACTTGGGGGACGCAAAACTTCCAAGTTACTAATCTTAAAAATTTCTAATAACTGAACTTCCACGAACTTCCCTATACAAAAATACTAACAAGAGCTGAAAGCCTTGCCAGCAAATAGATAGACAATTATAATTCCCTTGGTGTAGCCATGTAAATTGTGACATTATTTGACAATAACAGGAGAAGAAATAGGGGACCATAGGGTGAGCGAAATTTACGGTGGCAAAAATTAAACTCATTTGAGTAATAAGTAATAAGTAATAAGTAATGAGTAATGAGTTTGGTTTATCGCTTAGCCTTCAATTCTTACTCATTACTCCTTACTCAAAACTCATTACTTCTTTATTTTTGTTACTCCCACACCTTTTTTCGTTCACCCGGGACCATAGTAGTAGTCTGCCAATTTTGAAATGATGGATGCTCAAAAAAGTTCGAAATTCGGAGTTCGGAGTTCGGAGTCAGAAGATTTACCCCTCAATTCAAACTTGTTAGAGTAGTAGTCATGTATATAGAAAGAGTCCCTAAGAGAAATTCCCCTCCAGCAGTTCTTCTCAGAGAATCAAGCGCGGGAGGGCGAGCAAGTTAAAAAAAGAACTCTGGCAAACCTATCAAAATTGCCAGAGGATGTTGTTGACAATATGAAAATGCTATTAAAGGGAGCAAAAGTCTCGCTCTCTCAAGCAATACCATCGAACTTTGAAATCATTAAAAGTCGGCCACATGGTCATGTAGCAGCCATCTTAGAAATGACTAAAAAACTAGGATTATCGAACATAATTAGTCCAGGCTCATCTCGTCAAAAAAACTTAGTAATAGCAATGATTATTGCTCGGATTATCAATCCTAAGTCAAAATTAGCTACAGCCAGAGGATTTAATCATCTTCCCTTGTAGTCATAGCTTAGGGCAATTGTTAAACTGAGAAACAGCCAACGATCAGGAGTTATATTCGGCACTGGATTGGTTATTAGACAATCAATCAAAAATTGAAGATAAACTGCCTAAAAAACATCTAACATCAGGTTCATTAGTTTTGTACCATGTCACTTCCAGCTATCTAGAAGGAACCAAGTGTGAATTAGGGCTTTAGGGATATAATCGGCATAAAAAGAAGGGAAAAACTCAAATAGTATTTGCCTTGCTTTGTGATAAAGATGGCTGTCCAATAGCAGTAGAAGTATTTTCAGGGAACACTAAAGACTTTGAATAAAGTTAAGTATACTCACTGCGGTGGAGAATATGTTTTTTCTAAGATAACTCAACCGACTCCAATTCAACAGTCTTGCTTAGATTTATTGGGAGTCTCCTTAATTTGTCCCCAGTAAAAGTGGGGGTTCAGGGAAACTGAACCCTGATCCAGCACGCTTTATCGCTTTTTGTCAAACTGGAAGTTCAGATATAAGAACTGACCCAAACTCGCGTAAAATGAGTGACTATTCACAGAAAACATACTCCCATTGGTTACAAAAGTTTGTAACTTGCTGTAACCTTCTGTAACCACCGTAACGTACGGTATATCAACTGTTAATAGCTTAGTTATTAGATAAAGCATTATTAGCTGTACGCTTCATTACTAATAAATACCGCGAAGATATAAAGCGATCTCTGAGATATAAAAGGCGATCAATCTGTGTGATTATAAAAAGCGATCGCAAATTCACTGACATAAACAGATATTTTTAATGATTGTTAAGATATATTAAAAAATAATTGCAAGTGTCGATAAAGTAATAGTTGCTACAAACAAAGACTTCAAAATCAAACTAAGTTAAAAATTAGTTAATGTGCCGAGTGGTTTGATTCGGAAGAAATTGGTTTAGCTAAAGGTATCTATGGTGGCTGGGGCAACTTTGGTTCGGTAGCATCATTTTTGAGTGAAACACAAATTCAGACTGTAATTGAAACGGGAGCAAGTCTGGGTGTTGGCTTATTGCTGGCGATCGCCCTGGCTAAAATGTTTGCCATTAGCTTTACGCTACACTCTGGCTTTTTGGGTGGTTTGATCTTTCCCCTGTTTTTTATCGGTGCTAATGTCGGCTATGCCGTGTCTTTAGCAGTGGCACAAGTTCATCCCACAGTAGGAATGGTTTGTCTAAAGAACTGAATGAAGAAAAAACATCGTTAAAAGTAAATGATTCACTACACCATCGAAGAACTACTAAAAAATAATCAATCTTGGGCTGCCCGAAAAAGAGCTTTACAACCCAATTATTTTGACGAATTAAGCGCAGGACAAAAACCACCCTATCTATATGTTGGTTGTTCTGATAGTCGTCTACCTTTAACCAGGTATACTCAAACCGAACCTGGGGAAATTTTCGTTCACAGAAATATTGCCAATCAAGTATCCTTGACCGATATCAACTTTTTATCGGTTTTAGATTATGCGGTTGACCATTTAAAAGTACAGCACATTATCGTCTGTGGACATTATGGATGCGGGGGAATTACCGCAGCTTTAGAAGGAAACACGACTGGACTAGTGGATAACTGGGTTAATCCCATCCGCGAATTATATCTGCAACACCAAACAGAAATAGATTGTCTAACCACAAGAGAAAAAAGAATTAACCGTCTTGCTGAATTAAATGTTATCGCTCAAGTAAAAAATCTCTATCAAACTTCCATCATACGTAAGTGTATGCGAGAAGATAATGCACCTCAAATTCATGGTTGGGTACTCAATCTTAAAACTGGTTTGATTGAAGATATGAAGATAGAAACCTCTAAATGGGGATTACATATATCTGCATATGAATTGCCTTTATCTGGCTCTAATTAAAATAAAGTCAGTAAGATAGAAAGCTAATATCTCCTGATGTATACGGGGCAATTGTTACGAAGTTTGCTCTTTTTGTAACCGAAACGCGCTAAGTCGGTTACAAGTCGCGCTGACGACAGTACACCTTCTGTGGGCCTTCATCTTTAAATCTTTTTTAGCACTTGATAGCAACGTAATCTCAATACTTTCGGCGCGTGTATGTTTTGAGGGACACCTGGAAGTTGAAGATCAGCTTGCTAGTATTTTTGTACTTTAATCGCGGTTGCCAAAGTTACCAAACGGTTACCAAATTTGGTAACCACCGTAACGTATAGAACCCATTTGGGATCTTCACAAAAGAGTATAATGAGTGGAAAATGCCATACAGCAGCAGTTTGACAGACAAGGAAGGGGAAATAATAGAGCCTCTGTTGCCTCAAAAAAGGCGAACAAGACCTCCAAAATGGAGCAAAAAAATCTTAGACGGTATTTTGTATCAGTTGAAGAACGGTTGTAATTGGTGTGACCTCCCTAAAGATCTACCACCCTATTCAACAGTATTTTGGCATGACAAACAATGGAGAGCTGAGGGAGTGATTGAAAACATGATGTTCACTCTTCATGGTCGTGTGAGAGAACAAGTAAAAAAAAAGCCAGTGGACAACTCTTCTGCTGATTGACTCGCAAGCTGTTAAAAATACCTGTAACGCCAGTATCGAAAGTTTTGGGTTCTGTTTCTACAAATCAACTAATGGTATCAAGAGGCATTTAGCAGTAGATACTTTGGGATTTCCCTTTTTTACTCATTGTACAAAAG
>JASJDX010000058.1 GCA_030064975.1 Pleurocapsa sp. MO_192.B19 | reverse complement strand
AGATGTTTCCACCCTAATGATTTGGGGAGAAGAAGATACGGCATTGGGTAAGGAATTAACCTATGGTACAGATGCCTATGTTAACAACCTACAGCTGAAATATATCCCCAATTGCAGTCATTGGGTACAACAAGAACAACCTAGTTTAGTCAATCAATATATGCGAGACTTTTTATCAACAGACGTTCCTTAAATCTGGTGAACGAAAAAAAGTGTGGGAGTAAAAAAAGAAAGAAGTAATGAGTAATGAGTAATGAGTAATGAGTAAATATTCATTACTTAAATAACGCGAAAAATAATTTTTTTCACTGTAAATTTCGCTCACCTCCTTAAATCTCTTATCTCGATCGGGTAAGTTTATGAATCAAGATGATTTTCTTGATTGGGGACAGTTTCTAGTTCCCCAGTTAAAGCTTCGTCTTTGTTTATGGGGACTGGTTCAAAAGAGACTTTTGATTCTAACCAAGCTGTAAGCAGATCGGGAAGGTTTTTTTTCAGCCAACGCAGAGCAATTAAACGAGCCACGGGTTTGATATAACCCACCAATACCTTCATCATTTTATTTAAAGAAGGGTTATGCAATTTTTGGTTAGCATAGTTAATTGAACCGACATCAATCAAACAATCGATAATTAATTTTAAAGCTACTTCCTCTCTTTCTACCATCTGCTGTAACAACAAAGTTACATCGCGCATCCGTTCTTTTTTTTTAAGTTCTTCAGCAGCAATTTGTTTATTTTCTAAAGATTTCTCTGGATATGTCAGCATTAAAATTTAAGCTATGTTTTAAAATAGATATCTCATTATCTTATGGCTCTTTTTCTAGTAGCACCATAAGCAATAAGACATAAATTTTAAATTGTTAAATTGTAAGTCTATCTGGAGTTTAATTAATTTACCAGAAAGCTTAAAGGTATCTTGATATATTTATTACTCTCTTCGATAAACTTAGCTAAGTTACGGCTTGCTTTACTCAATATTTTGCCATCCACATATACTTTCTTGGTAGGATAGTTTTCTAGTAACTCGATCAAAGAAATTACATTATCATCACTCGAAGAAGCCACTAATGCTCCTCTCAAGGCTTGAATATTGGCTCTTTCAGATTTAGAACCAACCACATTACTAGTTTGAGTTAAAACATATTCTCCTGGTGCAGTATTAAGCAAATCGTAGATTAGCTTGGTATCAGCAGGAAACTGTTGTCTTAGTATCCAACGAATCAGTTGAGGATTTTGTTGACTAAATTTTAAAAGAAAGTCTAACGATGAAGACATTTCTCCCGTATCAGCAAAGGTTTGTAACTCTGTCAAAGAAACTGACTGGGTTGCTGCACCATATTTAAAGATAATTTCCTCGGAAGCTCGCACTTGCTCAGGATTAATAGTAATAGCCATTCCAGCAACAAACATGACAATTCCAGTTCCCCGAAACCAGCTCAAAATGTTTGTTGCCAGCATTGTATTATCTCCCTACGCGTAAAGTCTTACTTCATTTTAAGAATACGATGTTTACTACTTAATTATGCGTCTAGTAATCTAACTTTAATTGTCATTTTTATTGATTAATTATTCAACATTATGGTAAACTAGTACTAGCAAAATAAAGAAATTACTAATGATTAAGCACTATATTCTCAATCTTAACCCCCAAGCCCATTCTGATTGGGATCGCTGTTTACTTAGAAATCCGATTACAGGAGAACGTCCCGATTTAACCGCAGAAATAGCCAAAGCAGTAAGTAACCAAGCGGGTTCGTATTTAATTAAAGTAAATGTCGAAGTAGAAGTATTGGAAAAAACGGTAAATCCTGTAAACACAACTAACACAATTGAATTAGCAACAGGAAAAAGTTCCACTGCTCTAGATTTCTTGCATAAGTCTGCTTAATTCTATATTTAACTTTCTGGCAGCTCAAAAACTGATGTTGAGAAATGTCCAATTAAAACGGTTAAGCTACTTTCAAATTATCTATAATACTAGTATGAGACTTAAGATTAATTATTAGAGTTGTCTAATAGTTAAAATTATAAACTCTCAAGCAATAGTCTATTTATAGACAAACAGAGAGAAATGTGGTGTGAAGAGTAAATCTTACACTTACTTCACACAGAATACGGAGAAAATGAATCAAGGCGCTTTATTAGTTCTAGTTACCTCCCTTGAGGTAATTGCGGTTGTTTATGGATTTTTCGGTTTGCTGCAATGGGCCGCTAACCATGAGCATCAAGCTAAAGTTCAGCAGGAATAAATACTTATGGGGTGTTACTATAAATCAAGTCAACACCCCTTAAATCCCCGATTTAATCAATAATTAACTACAGTTGAGATTGATTTGAGGAAGGCGATTGCCAGCGTTATTAGTCCTATAGGCAGTTAAAATCACCTCCCCCGATTCAGTTACCATGATTCCTCTAGCTGGTTGTATTTTGCCCTGACTAGTTTCTATGGGTTGGGGAATGGCAGATGTAGAGTTGGTGTTTTCACCATTAATACTGATATTTGCTGAATTTAAAGGTAAGTCTGGTGCTGCTGGTAAGCCACCTTTACCTTTTAAAATAAGACTGTTTTGAGCAACTGATTCTCTGTCTGCATTGCAAGCTTGTGCTGTCGTTTGCTCTGCTTCAAGCACATTATTAGGTAATTCAGTTGCACCCTGAATAGGATTAAGATCGGGAGTATTAATATTAACAGTACCATCTAAATTAAATTCAGAACTCGCATCAATATCATTAGTTGAGTCATTTAAGGGACGCTCTTGAATACCAAACAAAGACTCTGCATTAATCGTAATGTTGCCACCTTGTCCTTGTTCGGCATTTGCAATAATGTCGTTATTGCCATCGGGAAAGGCAACAATAAAGCGAGCATCAATATCTAAGTTACCTCCGTTAGCGTTGTTGAAAGCTTGAGCAGAAATAGAGCTGTTACCTTTTAATGTCAAATCTTCTGCAACTTGAAAAGTAATATTCCCCCCAACCCCAGCTTGAGTAGCAGCAGAAATTGAACCATTATTAACCAATTCAATCGAACCAGATTGAATATTAATTATTCCACCATCGCCTGTTGACTCCTCAATCGTACTGGCAAATATTCCAGTTTCTAAACCTGTATCTTGCAATATCTGTTCAAAAAACGGAGGATCAGCAGCAGGATTTTCATTATCTATTGAAAGAGTATCGTTAACATTTAGATTAATACTACCTGCGTCACCAGCATTATCAGCAGAAGTTACTATTTTTCCTCCATTACTTAAGTTAATCTGATTAGCGTCAAGACTAATATTTCCCCCTGGAAAATCATTTTCAGTCAGCGAATCTATAACTGCGCCATCAGTTATATTCAAATTATTCACATTTATGAAAATATTTCCCGCACTACCTATAGTATTTTGTTTGACGTTAGTGGAGATCAGGGAAAAATCACTTAAAGACAGGCTGGATGCAGTTATTCTGATTTCACCTGCATCCCCTATTCCACCTTCTTGTATTTGAGAAATAATTAAGCTTAGAAAACCTTTAAGTGCAATTGATTCTCTTGCATTGATTATAATGTTTCCTGCATTTGCAGTTACTCCATTATTTGTATCTGCTTGTATAAAAGAAAATTCGTTAAGAGTTAGAGAACCAGTATCAATCTGAATATTTCCTACATTGCCTGTTGCATCAGCGAAAATTTGAGCTTGTATTTCAGAACTATCATCTATAAAGATTGTGTCAGCAGCAGTGATTGTTATGTCACCTGAATTTCCTACTGCTCCTTCTCGGCTAAAACTTTCAATAGTTCCTAAGCCTATAGATATATTCTCAGCCACTATATTTATATCGCCAGCGTTTCCTCTTCCATAACTAACTGTACTTACTTTTCCATCATTTTTAAAATCTAACAATTTGGTATTTATGTTAATCGCTCCTCCATTGCCTATCGCACTGCTTGTAAGATTTTGATTTTCTTCATTGTCTCTTCGAGTTCTAACAATAGAGCGATCGCCTACATTATTACGAATTCCAGTTTGTAACTCTGCAAAAGTATCATCACTGCCAATTATCCTGACTGATTCAGTAGCGTTAACGTTAATATTTCCAGCCTGTGCATTAACCGAACCCATATTTTCTCCAATACCTGCTATCAGTTCGCTGGCATCAGCAAGTAGTAAATTTTTGGCATTGACATTGATAAAACCACCGCCATCAGCAGCAACAAAAACTGTGCTATCGTTAGTTAACTCTATATTACTTTTGTCTACATCATCAGGAAAGCTCAAACTATTATCAGACTCAATACTAATTTCTCCTGTTGCTGCTAAACCCCCTAGATTAATTATTCCTCCAGGTGCAGTTATTGTTCCACCATTAAAATTGACGTTTCCACCTAACAAACTAATACTATTTCCTGAGTTCACTTCCAAACCCCTACCGTTATTGGCTAAAGAATTATTGACAATGTTTCCAGGCTCATCCCGAAAACCCAAACCAATCGGCGCATTAACTGTTAACAATGGAGGATTTTCTAAATCTGCTGCGCTAAATTCACCATCTTCAAACAGAATACTACTGGCACTACTGCCATAAAAGGAACCACCGATATCAAGACTGGCATTTTCGCCAAAAAGAATACCCGCGGGATTGATTAGGAATAAACTGGCACTACCGTTAGCGCGAATTAAACCATCGATGTTGGAGATATTTCCACCTGTAACTCGAGAAAAAATATTCGAGATATCATTGGCATTGTTAAAAAAGGCTTCATTGCCAGTCCCAACAGAAAAATCTTGAAAGCTATGAAATAGATTACTTCCCCTGGTTTGTCCTCCAGTAATCTCAGAAACATTCCCATTCTGATTTACCTGAGTATCAACCGTATTGTCGGAGGTTACTTGAGCTAATAATATTTCACTGGAGACGTAGAAATAGCCAAGAGTACAAAGACTAATTTGAAACAAAGGAGATAGAACTTTAGGCATCGGTAGTATGGTGAATTGAGCCAAGATTTGTAACTTCAAAAATACTACCATTTTTAGTAGTTAATTTATTTATTGACAAAACTAACAAAACTTAGCTGGTTAATCTTGTTCCACTCCGAAACTGCTGAACGGAATTGATTCCACTGGTCATATACTTTTTTAAAGGCAGGACTTTTACGGGCTTCTTCTTGATAATATTCAAAAGCTACTTTTTGGGCTGCTTGTAAAATTTCTGGGGGGTAAGCCGTGAGTTTTGTACCACCAGCCACAAGGTTTTTTAGGGCTTCACGATTTAAAGCATCGTATTGGGACAGCATATTGAGGTTGGCTTCCATAGCTGCGGTTTTGAATATTTCTTGATATTCAATAGGTAACTTATCCCATTGAGATTTATTTATCTGTACTTCAAAAGTAGAACCTGGTTCCCACCAACCAGGATAATAGTAATAGGATGCCGCTTTATTTAAACCTAGCTTTTGATCGTCGTAAGGACCAACCCATTCCGCAGCATCGATCGCTCCCCGTTCTAAAGCTAGATATATTTCTCCCCCTGGTAATACCTGTACGTTTACTCCCAAGCTCGCCATCACTTTACCACCTAAGCCAGGAATCCGCATTTTTAATCCTTTTAAGTCTTGGAGGGATTTGACTTCTTGTTTAAACCAGCCCCCCATTTGCGCCCCTGAATTACCCGCAGGGAAACTTATCACATTAAATGCACTATACAGTTCGTGCATCGCTTCTAAGCCACCACCATGATAGTACCAAGCATTTTGCTGTTGGGCGGTCAAGCCAAAAGGTACAGAAGTACCAAAAGCCAAAGCAGGATTTTTGCCCGTATAATAATAACTAGCGGTGTGTCCACATTCAACTGTACCGTTTTGTACCGCATCTAAGACTTCTAAACCAGGAACAATTTCTCCTGCTGCATAGGGTTCAATCGTAAAACGCCCCCCAGTCATAGCAGAAATGCGATCGCATACCGTTTGCGCCCCACCATAGATTGTATCGAGGGATTTGGGCCAACTAGTCACCATCCGCCATTTAATATTAGGCAGATCGTTAGCTTGAACATTAGGACTATTATTAGTTTGATTGCAAGCAACTAAAATGGTGCTAGTAGTTGCCGCGATCGCTAAACGATCTAATACTTGTCTCCTTCTCATAATTATTATATTTATCCAATCTTATATTTAGTTGCATAAAGGCAATGGTAGATTTTACCAGAAGATCTCACCAAATATTCAGGATTGATAATTAATTTTTTAACCGCAAAATGCGGACAACGTTACACCGTCGTTTCATTTATCTTCGAATGGTGACAAGTCCGCAACTCCGTAAAATTAAATAAAATTAAATAAATTTAACAGAGAAGACAAAACAATATATGTAGATATGTAGCTAATAGCTATTAGCTCAATTTAAGGTAAATGTTCCACAACTTTTTGCATTAATTCATCAGCATCAACGGTTTTCTTGAGAAAATCTGAGGAGCCAACTATCTTAGCTCTAATGCGATCGATAATACCACTATTGCTAGTCAAGAAAACAATTGGTGTATCAGCAAATTTTTCATGCTTACGTAGTTGAGCGCACAGATCGTAGCCACTAATTTTGGGCATAACAATGTCCAAAAAAATTAAATCTGGTTGACGCTCAACTAAAGCAGAAACGGCTTCTAAAGGATCATTGATTGCCATAAAACGATAGCCTGCCATACCGATGATTTGTTCCATCATCTGAGATACCATCAAACTATCGTCAATACAAGCAATTAACGGACGATCTTGATTGCTGTAATGATTATTATCAGATGAAGTTAATAACTCCAACAAATCGGGAACATCAACTAAACCAAAAATTCCCGATTGAATGTAGGGTAAAAGGGAGCCAAGAACTTGTAAAGGTGTTGTTTTGAGTTGTACTGCTAAATCTCTGATGGTTCTATTACCATTAAGTAGTTTACATAAGCTTTGAAAAGCAGGAATTGAGGTTTTTTGCTGTAGATCTTGTGAATGTAGAATTATAGGGGCTAAATTAGGCGATCTATCTAATGCTTTGGCGTTTTCCCAGTTTGACCAAGTTTGTTGATTCTCAGGAATTAATTCTTCTAGTTTAATTGTTTTTACTTTAGGATATAAAATATTATTTTGATCGAGACTACAAGTTACTTGTCTACCTTGAGTTATGTCAAATAAGATTTCTCTGATGGCAAATCTTAGGGCACTTTTTCCTTGCTCAGGAGTAATTACCTTTTGTTCTACCCAGTTGCACAACTGTTGATATTCCCATATATTGTCACTCAAGTCGGCTTTGTATTCAGTTAACTCTTCTTGCAGACTAGAGAGTGAAAAAGGTATTTGGGGCAAATTGCTGATCAGATTTCTTTGCCAACGACGAATCGGATGAATTCCCCCTGTAGCATAAACAATGTCACCTAAGTAAAGATAAAAATACCATTCACTTCCTTGTATCGGATTAATAAAGGTTAACTGTCCACTCATCTGGGCTTGTTGTAAAGATGTAAACAGTTTGAGCTGTTTGGGGGCAGTAAATTCTTTGATAATCAGATCTTCAGAAATGATTTTGGCATTCATATTGCTCTGCCCCTGTTTTGTAAAATGTTGACAATTTGAATATTAGCTTGAGGAAATTGATATTGATCTATCTCTGATTGTTTGACCCAGCGAATTTCTTCACATTCAAGCGGCTGAGGCTCTCCACTTAGATATCGGCAATCATGAACGTATAAGGTTACTTTGAATGTTTTATAATCATGGTTAATAACTGTCAAAGATTCACCAACTGCTATTTCTATCCCCAACTCTTCTTGAATTTCTCTTCTAATACACTCTTCTACTGTTTCTCCAGCTTCAATTTTTCCCCCAGGAAATTCCCAGAGTCCCCCCATTTCTCCTCGTGCTTTTCTGCGATCTATCAGAATTTTTCCTTGCTGATTACTAATTACAGCTACCCCTATCTGCTTATGCACTATAGGAAGTGATGTTTCTGGCATGGAACGTTCAAACTTAATTGAGTTAGATTGAGTTAGATTGAGTTGGATTGAGTTAAAAACTAAAAATATACTCGCCTACTCGTCACTAATTTATAAATTAACCCATATCATATTTTGGCAAAGCTTGTCTACACTGATAACTTAATTTATAGTTAAATTGTCAATTATCAGTTTGATTTAGCGATAAAGACTTTTCAAAAGTCATTCTTTGTTCAACATTACGCAGAAAATAACCACTCATCATGGCTGAGGCTAACAAACGCCCCAAGTTCTCTCGGTTAGTGTTAATTGCTACATCAAAATGTTCTGGTGGAATATTACCCAGCAATCCGATGATGTTGTGCTCGATGATTTGAAAAACTTCTTGAGATTCAGGTTGGGAAAGCTTAGCCACAGTGTCTGGACTTAGGGATTGGACATATTGCCATAATGTGTTACTTTCTCCATTTTGTTGAAAAAAGTTTTGAGGACTATTTTCACTCTTCACTCTTTTACCTCCCTGGTAGAATTTAAGAAAATTTTGGTAATCTAATACTTAAATATATGTAGATTAAACTAATGTCTTTAATCTAATCATTTTATTGTTTATTGACAGTTACGTAGAACCGAACTAATCTCAGAGAGTTTTCCGATCTACCAGGGAGAATAAGCCTTTAACTGTCTGGAAAACTGTTAACTAGCTAAATATTCGCGAATTACAGTCTTACGCTTACGCAGTTTGGAAAGAGCTTCCCTCTCGATTTGTCTAACTCTTTCTCGACTGATGCTTAGGCATTCGCCTATTTTAGCAAGAGTCATGGGTTTGCCGTCAGTTAAACCAAATCTGAGAGAAATTACTTCTCTTTGTTGGGGGGTCAAATCTGCCATCAACTTATCTAAATCCCTTCTTAGAGAAGAAGAGGTAGCGTAGTCTTCAGGAGACTGTCCTGTGTCTTCTAACATATCTCCCAGTTCCGTGTCGTTGTTGTCCCCAACTCTGATGTCTAAGGAAATTGGCTGACGAGATTTTTCTAGGTAATCTCGCACTTGCTTGGGAGTTAGATCTAGTTCTAGAGCTAATTCAGAGATAGTAGCAGTCCTACCTTTTTGTTGCGCCAACTGCCTTTGGGCTTTTTTAATTTTGTTGAGTTTCTCGGTAATATGAATCGGCAACCGAATTGTACGACCTTTCTCAGCGATCGCTCTGGTAATTGCCTGGCGAATCCACCAGTAAGCATAGGTGCTAAAGCGATACCCCTTAGTGGGATCGAACTTTTCTACTCCCCTTTGCATTCCAATTGTTCCTTCTTGAATCAAGTCTAAAAGGTCAAGATTTCGCTTGAGATATTTTTTGGCAACGGACACTACTAAACGTAAGTTAGCTTCTACCATTTTGCGTTTGGCAGATTCCCCCAAGTCAATAGCTGCTGATAACTCTGCTTGAGAAGTCTTGGCAGCTTTTGCCCACTGAGCAATAGTGGGTTCTACACCTAGATCCTCCACTAAATTTTCTTTGATTTTGGTTAAAGCGATCGCCTTTTGAACTCTTTTGGCATAAAGAATTTCTTCCTCGTGGGTTAGTAGAGGAACGCGACCTATTTCTTTAAGATAGCTTCTAACTAGGTCGTTAGATTTTGTTGCTGTTTTCATGACGCGATTTACTTACTGGAATTAGTTAGGTAAGAATGAAATTCTTTGGATGTGAGGATTTTTTTGTCTTTAAAGACTAAAGTTGTCTTGGTTTACATGAGAATCTATCTGTACTTTTGTTAAAAACAACTATTCGTCTAAAATACTAATTTGTCAGATGGTTAGCTGTTATTTTGTATTCTTGTTCTAGATCCTGTTCTAGCTCTTGTTTCTAGGTTACTTCATCTGATAATATTACTCTTCCTTGCTTTTTCTCTCTAACTTTTACGATACACGATATTTATTAATTTATGTAACTTTTATTAGAAAGTAATGCTTGCAAGTTGCCAGGGTTATCACTGCACTTTACAGTTGCCATAGTTAAGATCATACAGATAAAATCAGATCGAAAATGCAACCTTGGCAACAAAACAGCAGTAAGATTGAGGATGCACATCAATTTTGCTGCTTTTGCTAATTTGACCCGACAATCAGCCCTGGTAATCATGGAATTCTAGCTTCTTTGAAAAAAAATGGTTATATTTTATTGGGTTGATTTCATTGGCAATCCTTCTTAAATAGGAGATTAGATAATTAAACAGCATATTAATTTCAATTTTTTGGCAAATAAGCTTAAAAAACTCGTCTAAACTCCAAAAAAATCCCAAAATGCATTGATTTAAGAAAAATTGCCGACAAATAAGTGACTGCAAAATAAAGCAGATTTTTTCTGGAGCAACACTTGTTTAAAAAAACTCAAATACTTACTAAATTTATTTTATTACATGATTCTATTTGAGATATTACTATAGGAGTTATGCTCAAAAAGCTGTAAAAATCATTAAGCGTACTAAGAATCGGCGAAGAGGACTGTTGTAGGAGAGAAATATTAGAAATATTAAATTAAAATTATGAACATATCTAAAGTTGCTGCATATGGTTCTTGGAAATCTCCCATCACCTCAGATTTGATAGTCTCTAAAACTATTGGTATTGAAAGTATTGTCGTCAATAATGATGATATTTACTGGTTAGAGAAACGACCCCAAGAAAAAGGCAGAAGCTTAATTGTGGGATATTTTAATTGTCGCAAAGTCAAGAATATTACGCCATCACCTTTGAGTGTCCGTAGCAAAATACATGAATATGGTGGAGGAGCATTTGTAGTTGAAGAAGATACGATTTATTTTTCTAACTACAGTGATGGTAGGATTTATCAACAGGTTTTAAATAAGCAACCTCAAGCCTTAACCAGAAAAACGCAACAACGTTATGCAGATATTGTTGTAGACCGACTAAGAAATCGTTTGATTTGCGTTTGTGAAGATCATTCTCCAACAGATCGTGAAGCGATCAACAGTATCATCACAATTGATCTTAGCACGGGAAAAATCCAGACTCTAGTTGAAGGAGCTGACTTTTTTTCTTCACCTCGTTTAAGTCCTGATGGTCAAAAGTTAGCTTGGCTAAGTTGGAATCATCCCGATATGCCTTGGGATAATACAAATCTTTGGTTAGCTGCCATTGATGAAAAAGGCTCTATTGTAAAACCTGAATGTATTGCTGGAGGTAAGACAGAGTCCATTTGTGAACCAAAGTGGTCTGAAGATGGCGCACTCTATTTTTCTAGCGATCGCACCAACTGGTGGAATCTCTATCGCCGTAATCCCGATGGTTCAGTAGAAATCTTACACGAGATGTCGGCGGAGTTTGCTTATCCTCATTGGGTGTTTGGACTATCTACCTATGCTTTCGCTGGTCAAGATCGTCTTGTTTGTGCCTATTCTGCTCACGGTCGCTGGCATTTGGGAACTATTCATACTAAAACGAAGCAATTTCAAGCGATTAAAACTAAATACACTAATATTTCCGATCTACAAGCTATTAAGAACGGTTTTGCTGTATTTGTCGGCGGAACACCCACAGAAACTACCGCCATAATTAAACTCAATTTAGACACTGGGGAAGAACAAGTATTAAAGCGTACAGGAGATTTAACTATCGATCCTGGTTATTTATCTTTACCTGAGGCGATCGCTTTTCCTACGAGTGACAATTTAACTGCCCATGGTTGGTATTATCCACCAACCAATCAAGATTATACTGCCCCACAAGCGGAACTGCCTCCATTAATTGTTAAGAGCCATGGAGGTCCAACCGCAGCAGCTTCAGTAGATTTAAACCTTCGTACTCAATACTGGACTAGTCGTGGTTTTGGCTATCTAGATGTTAACTACGGTGGTAGTATCGGCTATGGTCGAGAATATCGTCAAAGACTAGACGGCAAATGGGGGATCGTTGATATAGATGATTGTGTTAATGGTGCTAAATATCTTGCCAGTCAGAGCAAAGTAGATCAAGACAGATTGGTAATTACGGGTAGTAGTGCAGGAGGATATACTACTTTAGCGGCACTAACTTTTCGAGATACTTTTAAAGCAGGTGCTAGTTACTATGGGGTAAGCGATTTAGAAATATTAGCTAAAGACACTCATAAGTTTGAGTCTCGCTATCTCGATCGCTTGATAGGTAAATATCCTGAAAATCAGACAATTTATCAAGAGCGATCGCCAATTCATTTCTTAGAGAAATTAAACTGTCCTGTAATCTTTTTTCAAGGTTTACAAGATAAAGTTGTTCCTCCCAACCAAGCTGAGATAATGTTTAATGCGATTAAAGAAAAAGGGTTGCCCGCTGCTTATGTTGCTTTTGAACAAGAAGGTCATGGCTTTCGGATTTCTGAAAATATTAAAAAAGCCTTAGATAGTGAATTCTATTTTTATTCTCGTGTTTTTGGTTTTCAACCAGCTGAATTAATTGAACCTATAGAGATTATTAATCTAGTTGAAAATTGTGTTGCTTCCAATTGAAAACCTCTAATTAAAAAAATAATGCTTACTATTAAAGATACCAACACCATAGACCCATCCAAGGAATTTCAACACATAATTGACCATTTCTCATTACTTTGGAATCATTTTGATTATTAATGCTTTCTATATTAGTAATTTCTGCTTTCGCTGGCAAAATATTAAGACTAAAAATACTGATAGTTAATAAAGCACACGATAGTTGTTTTTTCATGATTTATAATTACTTTAATAAGTTGAATAAATTGACTCAATAATATTACGGTTAATCAATTTTATTTTGCTGTTTTTTTACAGGTTTATTTATTTGTATAAAGCAAGTATAAAGTTATTGGAGAACATACCCAGTGACTAAAATCACCATGAAAAGATTAGTTTCATCACTTAAAAAGCCGATCATGAAACATTTGATAAAAATACTATTCAACTGAAAATGGCTGTAAATTACAGAGCAATATTATTCACTAATTTTTGTAATGCCTAACAAGATTCAAACTTCTCTTGAGATGTTAAAAATCCTCAACATATTATTTGTTTTTGCATCTGTAGCTATCTGCACAATTTTGATGCTGTTGCGTATTCCTGGGATGGAATTATTAGAAGCTAATCCTAATTGGTTGTTGATTTGGGTAGTTGCGTGGAGTATTAAACGGAATGTTTGGCAAGGAGCGATCGCTGGTTTGATAATGGGCTGGATCTATGATGGTATGACCATTAGCTCTCCTTCTCATGTATTGAGTTTGGTTTTAGTCGGAGTATTTACTTCTAGTTTACAAAAACAAAAATATATCGGGGAAGATTTTATTTCTGTAGCATTTATTGTCTTTTTTATGACAGTTTTGGCAGAAACAGTTTTTGCTGTTCAATATGCTCGCCAGCATTTTCTTTTGATGTCAGAAGTTTGGCAACAATATCAAGAAATTGTGATTACTTCAGCAATTATAACTAGCCTTTGGAGTCCTGCTTTTTATTATCCTTTTAATTTTTGGCAAGAAAGGGTTAAACAATTAGAAAAGAGGGTTAAAAGTTAATTAAGGTGTGTCATCAATTAGAAAGAAAATAGGTATCAAATTAGACTATTTTAACAAAATGGATTTGGACATAAGCTGTCAAGCATTCAATTTGTTGTTTGAGGTTGACGGGAGACGGGGAGAGAGTTTGATAGTTTGTTAGTTAATTGAAAAATATACAGTTTAAATGCACATCAGCTTAATGAGATAATAACTACGAGCGAGTAGATCAAAAGTCCTAGTACTAGTATTTGAGCTTGCTCAATAATTAAAGCTTAATCAAGTGTAATTAACGCGATCGCCGCTAGGGACTTATGATTACCCTGCGGGTAAGCTGCGAGATCGTCTTGGACAGAAATAAAGTTTCTAGTGTAACGATATATCGAATGGGATTTAATGACCCCGTCAGATTGATCTGTTGGCTGAAAACCTTGACAGATAAGCGATCGATGGAGTCAACGGAAAGATGAGAAAGGAAAAAATCACTTAATCTTTACAATTTATCCTGTACTTTTCATCGTTTCTTCATGAATAATTTACAATTCATCCTCTATCTTGTTAAAAGAGGAGTCTGCAGTTAGAGGTCTAGTCTAACAACATAACTGAATTTTAGTTACAACTTGATTATTAACTAATTTTTTTCTTGCTTGTTCATAATTTACTCAAAATACTAAGCCAGATTTTTTCTAAATTATCATCAATCAATTCTGAAGTGATTTAAACAAGGACAGTATTAAGAATATCTACATCGAGAGTATCTACAATGATCAAAGAACTGACTGAATTTTGGCGATCGGAATTGGGAATTTCAACAGCAGCAATTTCTCTAGCTCAAAGGAATCCTAGTGCGGATCTACATACGCTACCCATTATTCTGTGGCAGTATGGAGTGCTGAGCTTAGAAGAACTAGAACGGACATTGGATTGGTTAGAAACAGTTTAATCAATAATTTTATCAAGATGTACATTGAATACATTTACTCCTTCACTAATGCCAGCGGAACACTTCGTGTTATGGATTTTTTGCGCGCTCGGCAATTGCCTCTAGAGTCGGTAGCAGTACTCAACACTATTGATCGTTGGATAGTTCACGTAAAACTGAAATATCCTCTTCCCATCAAACTAAGCAAAGATATTAGAGCTTTTTTTAACGAGATGGGTATTTCTTACAAGCCTTCTAAAGCGATCACTATAGCTTTGCAAAGATTGAAAGCAGGAGAATCTCCTACTGAAGTGATGAATCGCTATCAAGTAGTAGTTGTGGCTTATGGTCAACCAAGAAAAGAAGAAATCGAAATTTTTCGTGAGGCGATTGTCGCTAGATTAGGTTATTGTCCTCAAAATATGGCGTAATGAGAATCTTTCCTTCAGTAAAACTGAGGGTTTTCTCTCACAAAAAGATCAAGCCAAGGAAAATTGGAAATTGAGTTTGCAGTTCGATTCCTGGTTGAAAAATAGCGATTACGCTCCGCGTAGCCGAAGGCATCGCCTAATCTAAATTATCTTGTTGTACTAGAACTTTTCCTGAGTGATTGTATGGTTGATGGTTTAAGAGAGATAGTTTAACAGTTTGACGATATATGTCGCTTGCTTCGTCTAGTTTTCCTGGCGATTACTTTTTTTGAGCTAGATGTAAATGTTGCTCAATAATTTTTTCTTTTGTTTTTTCTTTTATCTTAATTTACTTAATTTACGTCTAACTTCAAAGTAGCCTACTAAAATTAATGCTGTGACCAAAGGGATTAAAAAACGAATAGTACGATAAGCTAAGAGTGAACCTAAAATATCTGGAGTGGGAATATATTTAGGTAATAGAACAATAATTGCTGTTTCAAATACACCAACTCCCCCAGGAATATTACTCATAATTGATGCGGTCATACCTAACAAATATATACTTAAAAAACTGAGGTAAGATTGATTAGGATAATTAGGAATCAAGCAATATAATACCGCTGCGGCTAATGTCCAATCTAAGGAAAAAATGGCAATTTGGTAAATGGTAGTGGTGAGTCGAGGAAAATAAATAATTTTACCTTTAATTTTGAGACGTTTTCTTCGCCAACAAAAATTAAAATAAGTGACAATTAATAGCAGAGCGACAATTCCCAGACAGCGAATAAAAGAGGTATTTAAATTAAAATAGCTAGGTAACTGAAGAGGATTTGTTGTAAAATTAATCCCACTTAGGGTTAATAACCCTAACCAGAAAGTTAGATTCCCAAATGCCGTAATCTTAGCAATATTTTTTCCATTAACGCCCCAAAAAGAGTAAAAGTGATAGCGAATACCACCACCAATTAGTAAAGTAAAGCCAGTGGTATTACTAACAGCATAAGTAATAAAAGTGGTAAAGATAATTCGCTTGATATTTAAATAGTATTTGAGGTAATGAAAAGCAATAACATCGTAGATACTAATAGCTAAATAGCCAAGAATAGTCAAGCCTAAAGCAGAAGATAATTGACCTTTTTCTATGGCAGATAAGCTAGCTAAAACATCTTCTAAATTATAGCGACCTAACTCTTGATTGAGTATGCATAAAGAAAAAACTAATAAGAAAAAACCCAGTGTGGAATAAAGTAAACGAGTTAGGCGATCGCGCTTCATTAATCAAGTAATTAGTGATAGGTAATTAAGTTTTAGGAACTTGATACAACTCGTTCAGGATAATTGGTAAATATACCATCTACCTGTAATTTTCTCATAAGACTAATATCATCAGGATCATTAACGGTATAAACCCAAACTAATAAATTTTGTTGATGAACCGCAGTAATCAATTCTGCGGTTACAAAATGCAAACTAGTAATAACTATTTCTGCCTCTAGTTTTTGGGCGATTTCTAAATAACCCCAAGGTAAACCATAAATTAAGATACCAATCCTAATGGTAGGACAAATTGCTTTAACTTGATTTAGTTCATAATGATTAAAAGAAGAAACCAAAAAATCTTGCTCAGACCACCCCTGAGCAATATACTGTTGAATTAAGTTAACCACTAGTTTGGCAGTATTGCTCCCTTTTAATTCAATATTAATTAGGGCTTGTCGATCTACTGTCTCAAATACCTCTTGTAAGGTGGGAATTTGTTCCCCTTTACCTGCGTCAAGCGATCGCAAATAAGCAAAACTTTGCTTCTCGGTATAGCCACTGCCATTAGTAGTTCTGGATAAAAAGCGATCGTGGATTACTACTAAATTATTTTCTACGTTATAAACATCAATTTCGATTGCATCAACCCCCAGAGAGAGAGCTTTCTGAATAGACAACAAAGTATTTTCTGGCTCGTGTCCCATTGCCCCGCGATGCCCAATACACAACATAAATTACGTCTAATATGAATTGAAGAAGTCAGAGATAATTTTCCAAGCTATTAGCCATTAGCTTTTAGCTTTTCAATATAATATGATTTATGTCCTTGCCGTTGCTAAAGCAAAGGTGATTCCTCGCTATTAGCTTTCCTTTTCTTGCGCGAGCTAATACCGCTTCGCTTAAGTAGTAAGTAGTAAGTTAGCCTTGATAGGCTTTTCTATCTCAATCAATAGTGGGTTTATTTACGCCCACGTCCACTAGCAGGTAGCCAATTAAGGGCTAACAGCTAATTCAATACAAACGAAGCTAATTCACATCAGGCGTATTTATTTATAATGAGCATTTTAACGCTACAAAATAGCAAAAAAGATTTCGGTATCAAGGAAATACTCCACGATGCTAGCTTTAGCATTGAGCCAAATGACAAAGTAGGGTTAATTGGGGTAAATGGCTCTGGTAAATCTACCCTACTCAAAATGATTGCGGGCATTGAACCTATTGATGGTGGTCAACGTTTGGTCAAATCTGGAGCAAGAATTATTTATTTACCCCAACAGCCAGAGATAGATGAAAATTTAACTGTGATTGACCAGGTATTTGCTTCGGGTGGCGAACAAATGAAACTGGTGCGGGAGTACGAAGACTTATCCCACAAGATAGCTCATGCAGCAGGAGATAATTTCGATTCTCTGATGTCTCGCTTGGCCAAGGTAACGGAAAAAATGGAATCGGTGGGAGCGTGGGAACTAGAAACCAAGGCTAAGATTATTTTAAGTAAATTGGGTATTGAAGACTTTGATGC
>JASJDX010000573.1 GCA_030064975.1 Pleurocapsa sp. MO_192.B19 | reverse complement strand
AGATACTGGAAGACCAAGATTTTTACCTGATGGTAGCTTTGCTGGTTATATTGGTTCTTGTTTTGATATTAGCGATCGCCGAGAATTAGAAAAGCTCAAAGATGAGTTTGTCTCTGTAGTAAGTCACGAGCTACGCACCCCTCTTACTTCGATTCAAGGCGCTTTAGATTTGTTAGCTGGTGGTGCATTGGATAATCGTCCTGATTATGCTCAACATATGCTGCAAATTGGCGCCAAGAATGCAGATCGCCTGGTGCGCCTGATTAACGATATTTTAGATATCGAACGCATCGAATCAGGCAAAGTTACCATGATTAAAAAAGCTTGTGATGTGGCTCATTTAATGACATCTGCTGTCGATACAGTCGAAGATGTGGCAAGACAAGCGGAGGTAAAACTAGCGGTTACTCCTTTATCAGCTAGGGTTTGGGCAGACCCAGACCGCATTATTCAGGTTCTGATTAACTTACTTAGTAACGCGATTAAATTTTCCGATGTAGGTTCTACGGTGTGGTTAACAGCGGAAATAGGTAATCAAGATTCTGATAATACCCCATGTGTCATCTTTCAAGTGCGCGATCGCGGACGAGGTATTCCCGATAATCAACTAGAGACTATTTTTGGACGTTTCCAGCAGGTAGATGCTTCTGACTCCCGCAAAAAGGGAGGAACGGGCTTAGGACTAGCGATTTGTCGTAGTATTGTACAGCACAATGACGGACAAATCTGGGCTGAAAGCCGCTTAGGAGAAGGCAGTAGTTTTTTCTTTACCCTGCCTTTGTTACCAGAAGAAGCAGAAATAGAGACAGAAATGAATTCCAATGGCCCTTTGATCCTTTTATGCGATAACGATCCTTCAGTACGGACGGTAGTAAAAGCCACCTTAGAACAGCAAAACTATCAGGCGATCGCAGTTGCATCTGGTCAAGAGGCAGTAGCACAAGCAGCCCAATTACAACCCGATGTCATTCTGCTCAATTTAATGATGCCTGGGATGAACGGTTGGGAAACTTTGGCAATTTTAAAAGAACAACAAGCAACCAAAAATATTCCAGTACTGATTCTCAGTGGCTTGTCACCAGATGCCAAAAAATCTTATCCAGAAATTAGCGACTGGCTAGTTAAACCGCCAGAACAAAGATTATTATTTCAAGCCCTAGAGAGAGCTTTAGCGGGACAAAATCACAACATTCGCGTCCTAGTTGTCGAAGACGATCCCGATTTAGCAGAGGTATTAATGGCAATGTTCGAGCGTCATGGCATTCAAACTTACCATGCCCAAACAGGAAAAGAAGCAATTCATTTGAGTCAAACAATTATGCCTAATCTATTAGTGCTAGATCTGACATTGCCCGAATATGATGGTTTTGCCGTAGTAGATTGGTTACGAAAACATAATCGTTTGTGTCATATGCCTTTGGTTGTTTACACTGCCCAAGATATTGACAATATTGATCGAGAACGACTGAAGTTAGGACAAACTTTATTTCTGACCAAAGGACGTATTAATCCAGAAGAATTTGAACAGCGAGTTATTAAATTACTCAATCGCTTGATTCATGGTGTAAAAGGAGATTTATGACTACTAAACGCATTCTCGTCATTGATGATGATGAAGATATCCAAGATGTTGCCCGAGTTGCTCTAGAGGTAGTAGGAGGCTGGGAGGTAATAACTGCTAGTTCTGGTAATGAAGGTTTACGCTTGGCAGCAATCGAACAACTTGATGTTATTCTGTTGGATGTCATGATGCCCGATCTCGATGGTATTGCTACCCTCGAACAACTAAAAGCTAATCCCGTAACCCAGCCAATTCCTGTTATTTTACTCACGGCAAAGGTTCAATCTAGCGATCGCGATCGTTTTGCCCAATTAGACATCATTGCCATCATTGCCAAACCATTTAAAACAATGCTTTTAGCCGACCAACTCGCAGAAATTCTCGGCTGGTGAAGAGTAGGGGAGATGAGGAAGATTCGCGTCATTTGTCCTTTGCACGCACACAGGAATGACAAAGCGAGCGTCGCTTTCGATAAAATTTATTTCTTCATTGGTTCTTCATTTTTGCTCTTTAGCTTGAAGATAGAGGCTATATATCGAAGGACACAACACAATGTATTCCCCTGAAAAAAATCTGCTTCATTCTTGGCAACCAGAACCTCTAAAACTCTGGAAAAATGACGATTCTGTCAAAAGACAATGCCAAAAAACCAACATAATTGAACAGGAAAATCAAGAGCAAAAGATTTCTGTTTTTAACAACTTAAATCGCGGTCGAGTAGCGATATTTATTGATGGTGGTAATCTATTTTACGCAGCTTTGCAGCTAGGTATTGAAATCAACTATAAAAAATTGCTACGTTGCTTAACTGCTGGTTCTAGACTATTACGTCCCTTTTTCTACACTGGAGTTGATTCTGATAATGACAAACAACAAAGTTTTTTGTTGTGGATGCGTCGCAATGGCTATAGAGTAATTGCTAAAGAATTGCTTGAGTTTCCTGATGGCTCGAAGAAAGCCGATTTAGATGTAGAAATTAGCGTAGATATGATGACTTTAACTGGTTGTTATGATACTGCCGTGTTGGTCAGTGGAGATGGCGATCTAGCTTATGCCGTTAATGCAGTTAGTTATCGAGGAGTTCGTGTCGAAATAGTTAGTTTACGTTCAATGACTAGCGATAGTCTGATTAATGTTGCTGATGCTTATGTCGATCTCCAAGAAATAAAAGACTATATTCAAAAAACTCCCTATTCAAAAAACTCCCTCTGCTGTAATTTGTAGCTAAAATATTCGATATTTTGATTAATAAGATTAAAAAATTCGCTTTTTCTCGGTCATTTTTTAATACTTTATTGCTCCCTCAACAATAATCATGCAGTTAGTAAAAAAAATTTTGTTTATTTTCTCAAGAAGTGACAAACAATGAAGGTAATCTGGAAACAATCCTTATATAGAGTAATAGTATGGTTAGCTGCCGAGATTATACTTAATTGTGTCGGACTAGATGATTTAGCAGACTATAGCGAATTTGTTTTTGAGCGCAATACAATTGACTTCGATCGCAGTTATCGGTTTTCCAAAACTTCAGCTAAATTCCGATTTGAAAATCATTCTTCTTAGAGTGCGATCGCACTCTAAGATAGTACAAAAACTTGATATTTAAAACAGATGAACTAATAGCTGTATTTGCGCTATTTTAAAGATTGCGACTGTATAAATATATCTATATTAAATGAGCTTATTCAATCTGCAATCACCCTTTGAACCCCAAGGAGATCAGCCCCAAGCGATCGCCCAATTAACGGAATCATTACAAGCAGGAAATACTTTTCAGACTCTATTAGGAGCGACAGGTACAGGTAAGACTTTTTCTATTGCCAACGTTATTACTAATGTGCAAAAGCCGACTTTAGTCTTGGCACACAATAAAACCCTCGCAGCCCAGTTATGTAACGAGTTGCGCTTGTTTTTTCCTGATAATGCAGTAGAGTATTTCGTTAGTTATTATGACTACTATCAACCAGAGGCATATATTCCCGTCAGCGATACTTATATAGAAAAGACGGCATCAATTAACGACGAGATAGATATGTTGCGCCACTCAGCAACGCGATCGCTTTTTGAACGTCGAGATGTAATTGTAGTAGCATCCATTAGCTGTATTTACGGTTTAGGAATGCCCGCAGAATATCTTAAAGCAGCCGTACCTTTGAAGTTAGGTATG
This sequence comes from Pleurocapsa sp. MO_192.B19, assembly GCA_030064975.1. GTDB lineage: Bacteria > Cyanobacteriota > Cyanobacteriia > Cyanobacteriales > Xenococcaceae > Waterburya. The sequence continues at coordinate 1,921 of JASJDX010000573.1, read as the reverse complement.
GAGATCGATCAACGAGAATTATTACGGGATTTAGTTACAGTACAATATTCCCGCAACGATATTGAACTTGAACGAGGGCGGTTTCGGCTAAAGGGAGATGTCCTAGAAATTGTTCCTGCGTATGAAGATCGTATTATTCGGATTGAGTTTTTTGGCGATGAGATTGAAGCCTTGCGTTATATCGATCCTGTTTCGGGAGAGATTTTAAACAGTTTAAATGGAATTAATATTTATCCCGCCCGTCACTTTGTTACCCCCCAGGAAAGGTTAGAGAAGGCGTGTCAAGATATTAAAAATGAGTTAGAAGCACGTTTAATTCAGTTAGAAAGCGAGAATAAACTGTTAGAATCCCAAAGATTAGAACAGCGTTGCCGTTACGATTTAGAACTTTTACAAGAAGTCGGCTATTGCAATGGGGTAGAAAACTATTCTCGGCATTTAGCAGGAAGACAACCAGGCGCGCCACCAGAATGTTTAGTAGATTATTTCCCTGATGACTGGCTATTAGTAATTGATGAATCTCATGTTACCGTACCACAATTACGGGGAATGTATAACGGCGATCAGGCGCGGAAAAAAGTTTTAATTGAACATGGTTTTAGATTACCTTCGGCTGCGGATAATCGTCCTTTAAAAGCTGACGAATTCTGGAAAAAAGTTAATCAATGCGTATTTGTTTCAGCTACTCCTGCTAAGTGGGAATTAGAGCAGTCGGAGGATAGAGTTGCCGAGCAAATTATTCGCCCAACAGGAGTAATCGATCCTGAAATTTTAGTCCGTCCTACCGAAGGACAAGTTGATGATTTGTTAGGAGAAATTAACGAACGAGTTGCCAAACAAGAACGGGTTTTAATTACTACCCTAACTAAGAAGATGGCAGAAGATTTGAGCGAATATTTTGCGGAGAGAGATCTTAAAGTTCAGTATTTGCATTCAGAAATTAAATCTATTCAACGAATTGAAATTTTACAATCTCTGCGCAAAGGTGAGTTTGATGTTTTAATTGGAGTTAACTTATTACGGGAAGGTTTAGACTTACCAGAGGTGTCTTTAGTCGCTATTTTGGATGCCGATAAAGAAGGCTTTTTACGTTCTGAAAGTTCAATTATTCAGACTATTGGTAGAGCTGCCCGTCATATTCAAGGACAAGCTATTTTATATGCTGATAATTTGACTAAGAGTATGGCAAGAGCAATTGAAGAAACAGAAAGAAGACGCAATATTCAGGTGGCATATAACAAACGCCATAATATTACTCCCAAGCCAATTATTAAAAACGAAGAGAATTCAATCTTAGCTTTTCTAGATATTTCTCGCCGTTTGAACTCGGAACAATTGGAAGAAGTTTATGAAAAATCAGATGAATTGCCCCTAGAAAAAATTCCCAATTTAATTGAACAATTAGAAGCCAAAATGAAAGATGCAGCTAAAGCATTAGAGTTTGAATTAGCAGCTAAATATCGCGATCGCATTTTAAAATTGCGGGATAAGTTATTAGGAAGAAGTAAGAATAAATAAATTGATATAGTTTAGTCGTAAATTTGACCAAAGCAAAATTATTTAGCTGAAACTGTTATTTACTATTTTTGGCTTTCTAAGCTGGACTTTTGCTTAAAGATTTGAGTCTCAAAATATAGCGCTCCGCAGGGTGGGCAACAGCCCAATCGCATTTTATAACTACAAGATTAAGTTATTCAGATAAAGTAATAAGTAATTAATGCTAATTTTTTTGGTGATATTTTTAATTGCCCAAAAAATTATTTTAAATATTGTTTCAAATTATGAGGAACAATTTTTTAGTTTTTAGAGTCTATATTTAGCTTTCAAATACTTTACTTTAGAAGTTAAAATCTTGTAACTAAATAAGATTTTTTTACTTTATCAACTTTTTTATTTTCATTCTTTAATGTATGGAACATAC
>JASJDX010000057.1 GCA_030064975.1 Pleurocapsa sp. MO_192.B19 | reverse complement strand
GGCGATATTTGACCGTTGTCTGTTCTACCCAAGCAGCAGGACAACCCATCATAGCTAGCTTTAGCACCAAATCTACATCTGGTGTTTGTTCTAGGGTTGTATCAAAGCCGCTAGAACGATCCAACCACGAACGACGAAACAGCATTGCTCCCAAAAAGACAGGTTTCCAGATAATTAAATCAGCCAGATTAAGATTCGGAATTTGTTGCCAAGGCTCTACCGCTGCTTGTACCTCTCCTTGTTCATTGACAATTTGCCAACCACTATTGGCTATTCCCAGGGCTGGATTTTGGTCAAGTAAAGTCACTTGAGAAGCTAATTTGTGGGGAAGAAAAACATCATCTTGATCTAAAAAGGCTATATATTCCCCTTGTGATGCTTTTAAACCAAGATTGCGGCTAGCAGCTACTCCTTGGTTAGTTTGGCTCAGATATTGAATGCGATCGCCATATTGTTGGATTATTTGGCGAGTGTTATCGGTCGAGCCATCATCCACCACAATTATTTCATAGTCGCTGTAAGTTTGAGTCAAAATGCCTTCAATAGCCTCGGCAATATAGCGATCGCCATTATAAGCAGGGATGATTATACTAACTTTGACCATAACATTCAGGGAATTAAGGATGAGGGTAAATAAACAAATTAAAACCTAGCTGAAGTAAGAGGCTTTAGTCTTGATGCAGGTTGACAGACAAGAGCTATAACTGTCCTTGTCGCTGACAATCCATCCGAATTTGGGGATGAGTTACACACATCCCCAATTGAGAAATCACTAAATTTAGCATTAATATCTGAATTATGCTCCTATCCGCAGTTGTCACTTTAATATTTTTGTCCTTGACGATAGGATTTTTTTGATTAAAGAGAGTCTTTTGAATCAACCTTATGGCTATTTTTAAATAGTCTTTATTATCATTCAATAGTTAACATAATCTTATGTCTTTCGTAGTACGCAAACAAACCTCTAAATTAAGCTAGTAAATAGCAATTTCCCAACCCATAAATCCTTTGAGATATGATAAAAGTCTTGAGAATGGGTAAGCCTAATCATCCAAAAACTGATATCTTTAAGCAGAAATAAATTCTTTATTCGCTATTTCTAGATATAATCTTTCCAGCTTAGTAATATTGTGATGTAAGGTATATCTTTCTAAGACCCTTTGTCGGGCTTTATTCCCCAGTAAATTGGTCATTTCGGGATGATTACGAAACAATGGTAATAAAATCTTGAGTTGGGCGGTAACGCCTTGAGTATCTAGCACTACTCCAGCGCCATTTGCTAGTACTTCTCCATCTGCACCAGCATCAGTAGCTAAACAAGCTACACCACAAGACATGGCTTCTAAGAGAGATATAGATAAGCCTTCTACCAACGAGGGTAAAATAAAGACATCAGCAGCCCTAAGAATATCAATTCTTTGTTGTTCATCGGCAACAAAACCGAGCCAAATAATATTATGTTCCTTGCCATAGTTAGGCTGGAGAGAGCTTCTAATTGGACCATCTCCCACCATCAGTAATTGACAATCATCCCCCATATCTGAAAGTTTCCAGGCTTTGAGTAAAGCTTCGATATTTTTTTCCGTAGAAATACGCCCTTGATAGACAAATAGTCTTTTTATTTTTAGCTGGTACTTAAGATTAGAATAACCAGGGGAGTATTTATGCTCATCAACGCCGTTGGGAATAACTACTACGCGATCGCCTGGTACTCCTAGTTTGATTAATAAGTCTCGCTGGATCTCACTAAAGACAATTACTCGGTCGTAACGAGCTAAGAATGGCGCGTATAGCTGGTAAGTCAGGTATTGGGTACTAGACTTAATATTGCGTATTTTGCTATCAAAGGGAGGATGAAAAGTGGCAACCAGAGGAATGTTTAATTCTTCGCAAATTTCTGGGAGCAGAAAATCTAGGGGAGATAAAGTTAAAGAAGCGTGAACTAAATCTGGTTTGAGTTGGCGAAGCGAGCGCAATAAAACTTTGCTGGACTTCAGGGTAGGAATAGTATATATCTGAGATTTATAAATAAATGGTAGGGGAATCTCGTGACAATTTGACCAGTCATGGTGATTTTTTTGATACTTCCAATGGTTTTCATAACTACCCTGTGGTTGAGAGAAATGCAAGAAGCTAACCCTATAGCCTCGGTCTAACAATGCGTTAGTTATTTCCTGACCATAGGTCACATTGCCACAAAAGGGCGATTTTTTTCCCAGCCAAGCGATATGCATTCAAATGCTCTTTTTTTTAGGCAACTACAACAAAACAGATAATTAGGAACGAACTAGTAATAACAATTTAATTTATGATTACTATTTATCAGCTTTAGTTAATTTACCAGATCTAGGGGATATGTCTTGCGTTTTCCTGTAAAAATCAAAGTTCTTGATATTATATTTCAGGGCAAGATGAGGATTTACTAGAAGAGAGATCGCTCTTTTGCATCATATACCAAGTTAAAATTCCTCCACAAGCGGCGATCGCAGCTAACCCTAACATTACCGAAGGTAACCCAAAACGAATTTCGGCTTCGGATGCTAAAACCAAAGGCAAAGAAAGAGCAATATTAATCGCATTATTTTGTAAACCAAATACTTTTCCCCGCACAGCTACAGGAGTTTGGGATTGAATTGTGGTTTGCATCGGCACACCCACTAAAGCGGCAAATGCACCTAGTAACGCTGTCATTATTAAAGCTAGCCAGAGATTCTGGGTAGCAAAAGATAAGCCGACTAAAGATGCTGCTACACCCATTGAGCCAACTAAACTCAAACGAGCGCGATTGATCCCATGTCCTTTACTACCTAAAATAGCAGCACTTGCGCCCATGCCAATTCCTGCTGCTGCTAACAAAATACCAAATTGTTCGGCTTTAATTTGAGGAATTTGATCTGCCATACTTACTGCCAAAACAGCTAAGGCGGCAAAAATAGAAAATAAAATAACTAACTGAATTAAAGCATTGCGTACACGGTGATTTTGTCCCAAATAATTAATTCCGTCCTGTATATCTTGCCAGACATGAGGTTGCTCTTTGTTTAATTTCTGGGGCTTTTCTCCTGTTTGTATCCCGAGTAAAATAATACCAGCGATTGCATACGCTCCCCCAACTAAAATTTCTTTACCGATATGCTTGGGTAACCCTATCTGAGAAACTAAACTATCGGCAATATCTAGTAATGGGTGACCAATGGCAAAACCGATAATGAGCAATGCCATCATGGTAGTAGTGTAGAGGGAGTTGGCAGCTAGTAAGTCTTTGTCTTTAACAATTAAAGGAATAACGGCTTGTTCTGCGGGAGCAAAAAACTGTGTAAAGGTAGAAACTAAAAAAGTAATCGCCAACATCAAACCAAACCCTAAAGGAATAGTCTGAAATAGATTTTGCCCTTGAGAAACTAGTAGCAAAGGAGGCAAGGTTAACACCAAAATTCCCCGCAACAGATTAGAAATAACTAGAATTGACTTTTTTTGCCAGCGATCTACATATACTCCTGCCAAAGAACCAAACAACATAGCAGGAATGGTAAAAGCAATCATAATGGGAGACACCCACTTGCTAATTGGCTGCTCAGCTAATTGAAATTTATTGGCAATAATCGCAATCATCAATATCAAATAGACTTTATCTGCCAACTGAGAAAATATTTGACCAGTCCATAAAATCAAGAAGCGACTATTTTTTAAGACAGGAGCAAATCCTCGGGAATCGATTTCCTCTTGCTCTGCTTCTTTGGTAGTTTTATTGATTGAAGAATTTTCTGATCTTTCTCTTTCTGATTCGGACAGTTGCATTGTGACTTCTTAAATTTTTTTAAAATTCAACATATAGGTTATCTACTAGAGTAGCCGAACGAATCGTTTTGCCAATATGGTATTGAATATATTCTCGCAGAATTTTTTCCACTCTGATCCACGCAAGATCTAAATCAAAGTAGGCTATTTCATTTTCAGTAAATGAAAGATAGGGCAACGATAGTAAAGAATTACGATTTAGCTCTTGGAGAATAGCTAATTCTATTCCATTGATTCGATGATTGATATGGGGAATGCGATCGTTGTTAGGTTCCTCAAGATCGTCAGCTTGATTTTCTTGTTTTTTTTGTTGTGCTGCTTTAAATGCTCCCAAATCAATAATTCCGCCACTTTCAAAACTAAATCCGACACGCCACTGAGATGAGGATATATTAGTGATAATTGGTTGCCCACTTAGGCAACAGTTAAATACCTGGGGAGTTAAACCAGCGATCGCTACTAAATGAAATACTGCTTGAGCTAAATAAGGATATATGGACTCATTAGGCTCAAATGTTTCTATACGACGTAGATGCTTATTAAGTATTTCGTATAGTTCTGGTTGGGGTTGTTCATCTACTGCTAAGTATAAAGATAGTTCTGCTAAATATTGAGCAGCAGCCAATTTTCCCAGATCGCGACTTAAACCAGGATAGGTATAGATAGTATCAGCTTGGATCAATTTATCAAGCGATCGCCCTTTGATAATCAACAACTCATTAATCACAAACAACTCGGTTCTTCCCCGCAACCGCGATTTATGTTTTTTTGCTCCTGGTGCAACTGCGCGAATTAAGCCATATTCGGCAGTCAATATTGTTACCAGGCGATCGCTTTCTTTGATCGACGAGCCTTTCAAGATAATTCCCGTAGCTTTATATTTTTGACTCATTTATCGCCTAGTATTTAGATACCTTAGAAAAAACCATAACTCCGAATTCCGAATTCTGAACTCCGAACTCATTTGATAGATTCATTTTGTTGGCGAATTAGATCGATACCACGAGATGTACCAAGACGAGTTGCTCCAGCTTGAATTAAGGCGATCGCCTGTTCGTAGGTACGAATTCCTCCAGAAGCTTTAACACCAATTTGTCCTTTGGTAATTTCTTTAAGTAGTTTGACATCTTCTACTGTTGCTCCACCAAACCATCCTGTACTAGTTTTCAGATAAGCTACCCCCGCATCCAGACAGATTTCTCCTGCTAATCTTTTTTCTTCGTTAGTCAAAACTGCGGTTTCTAAAATTGCTTTGACAGTTTGACCAGTTTCCGAACATATCTCAGCTATTTCACGATATACTTTGTCTGATTCTCCTGATTTAAGCCAGCCAAGGTTGATTACTACGTCTAACTCAGTTGCACCGTTTTCTACAGCTTCTTGAGCTTCGTAGAGTTTGACTGCTGAAGTGACAGCACCAGTGGGAAATCCGATAACTGTACAGACATTAGGTTTTTTGTCATGTAATAATTCCTTTGCCTGTCTTACTGCCACGGGATAGATACATACTGAGGGAAAATTATATTGCCAAGCTTCTTGACAAACTTGCTTAACTTCTTCGCTAACAGCACTGGGTTTGAGTAACGAATGATCGATATAGGTAGCAATGTCGATATTTAAATCGGTTACAGACATGATTTTAGTTAATAAACTGTGTTAACTTGAGCGATCATTCATTTTCGCAAATTTTCCAGTTCTCAATCCGACTTCAATTCAAAATTTATCACCCGCTAAGTCTCTGGAAAAACTTGTCACCAATGGTTGTTGAGTTTTTACTTTTGATTTCTTACTACGTGTTTTAGGCGGTTCATTAAATACAGCGATCGCCATCAAACGACCTGAATCAAAATTAAGATGACAAATAATATCGTTGATTTCGACCACAACTATTTCTTGAATTATTTCTTTTAATTGAGGTTTTAAAACTCGATTTATGCTTTGACGTATTTCAAGTAAAGTTTCAATTTGTTCTAGTTCTTTGATAGTTTTCTCGATAGGTGTAATTCCTTCTTCTGCAACAATGACTAGGTAATTGGAAAAGAGAGTACAGCTCGCTTTTTGAAGAGAACACCCTAAACGTTGACGGTAAAAGACACGAAAACTTTGGGTAATTATTCTTTCTAGCTGCTTACGAGTTGGTAAATTGGTTGTTTTTAGTGGTAATTTTTTGTTATTGTTTTTAGTATCCATAGACCTCAATTAATAAGCCAGATACAGCCACAGGATCATCTGAGTTATTGATAATGGTGTAATAGGGCTTTGTTGAACAAATAAATATGTTATGAGTCTTGCCAATCAAAGGTTATTCAATTAAACTTGCTAGGAAAAATTTTATTTAGTCAGGGTGTCAGCGGTCAGAATTTTCGTGCAAGCCAATTGTGCAACACTATAAACTTAGGTGTATCAGTGTGTGTTTAGTTTGTTTGGTTGCCAACTACATAAAGCCATATTAAAAATAATAATAAAAATTAAATATTTCTTTAACAATCTTAGGTTAGATCAAAGCCTCTATCGAAAGTGAGATCTTTTTCCTTCAGCGATAGTTTTAACTGTTATACTTTCTAAAGAAGATCTAAAGAAAATATAAATATTAAGTATAGTAAATATAAATTTTCCGAAACTTCGGTATTAATTCGTCAACAAAAACTTAAGATCAATTTACTGCGCTTTTCAAATGAGTAGACTCAAAAAAAGCTAATAGCGCACATCGCGGAGCGATGAAGCGTCGCAATGAAAGCGACTTAGCTGCAAAGCAGCCTGCAGCTGATAGCTGCCAACTAGCTAATTAAATACGTAGTCTATTCAATTGAAAACGGCTGTAAGATAAATCTGGTATTAACTTAACAAAATGTACATTACTTTGATTCTTGAACCAAAGATTCAACAATTAAAGTAGTAGAACTGAGTTAAATCAAACCCCTTCTCAGGTGCAAGTCTAGTTGTATTTTTCCACCATGAGGAAGCGTTATCGTAGCTAAACGAGGACTTTCTCATTGATGGACTCTAACATAAATAATTTTAACGGCGATCGCCAACCAACCATTTTGGTTGTGGAAGACGATGAAGATAACCTATTGTATCTTTCTAGTGCGTTGGTCTTGTTTAAGTATCATTGTATTACTACCCAGAATGCCATAAAAGGTTTATCTCTGGCACAAAAATACCAACCAGATTTAATTCTGCTGGATATTAAGTTACCGCAAATAAATGGTATTGAGTTAATCAAAATATTTAGATTAAATTGGCTAACACAAAAAATCCCTGTGATTGCGGTAACAGCCTTAGCTAGAGAACAACATAAAAAACTAATCTTAGATGCAGGTTTTAATGACTATTTAGTCAAACCATATTTATTAGAGGATTTAGAAGAAATTATCTGTTCTCATATTTTAAATACTTCTCTATGTGAAGATAAATCTATTTCTTGCTCTATTTCCGTCTGAGTTTGGATTTAGAACGACGAACTTGGGGAGGATTAGCTAGAATAACTATCGCACCAGCGCAGCCAGTATTAAGCGCCGTATCGTAAAGACAATTGGTAACACTAACTTGAGAAATCTCCTCAACTAATTCTTGTAGCTTTGGTTTAATTGCTTCATCAACAAAAGCACGCACCTGATTTACCAAATTTGAAGATTGAGCTTCTACCAGCAACTTTTCAATCGGAGTAATTACATCTTCAAGAGATATAACTATTTTGTTTCCCAACAAATGACAGTCTACCCTACTAGGTTGATGACCAAACTGATTGAAATATAAAGCCCTAACCTTCTGCGAGATAGTTCTTTCTAATTGTCCAGCTGTTGGATAAGAATCTGTATCTGAATTAATACTCATAACTCGATAATCTGCAATTAACTAAGTTGAAAATTGGGTTGAGCTTGTTCAAACAGCAATTAAAGGTATTTGAGTCTCAGCTACGATATAGGTGAGTAAAGCTTTGGCTAACAAAAGCATTCACTAAATTACTGGCTAATTATTAGCCTTATTGTAAACTATTGTAACAAAATATTAATTATTTGTTGGCAAAATATATTTCTGTGGTGTATAAAAAACCCTACAGTTTATTCAGTAATTTCAACTAGCAGATATTTTTGAGCTAAGTATCTATCAAAATCAAGTATTTAGTGTTCGGTGCATTAATTAGTATAAGTGGGAAAATCTGTATAACCTTCAGCTTCAAAAGAATACCAAATAGATTGGTCTGGATCGGGGTTAAGTTCCCAATTATGAGCAAAACGAGCTACTAAATCAGGATTACTGATAAAGGATCTGCCAAAAGCAATGAGATCCGCATCGCCAGCAGCGATCGCTTTTTCGGCATCGGCGCGATCGTAACCGCAATTACCCATTAGTACCCCATCGTATACTTTTCTAAACTCAGCTAGGGTCATGGGTTCTCCTAATTCATGGAAGCCAAAAGCTAAACCATCAAGTAAATGCAAATATCCTAATTGATAACTATTTAACTGTTTCGCTACATAGGTAAAAGTCTCGCGGTAGTCTGGCGATCCCATATCATTAAAACTACCATTAGGGGAAAGTCTTACACCTACTCTTCCTGCATCCCATACAGTTAGGATAGCTTCAACGATTTCTTTTAAAAACCGATAGCGATTTTCTACACTACCACCATATTTATCGGTGCGGTGATTAGTTTTAGATTGCAAAAATTCATCGATAAGATAGCCATTAGCACTATGTATTTCTACTCCATCAAAACCAGCTTGTTTGGCGTTGGCTGCTGCTTGGCGGTAATCTTCGACAACTTGAGGAATTTCTTCTGTTTTTAAAGCTCTAGGAGTTTCACGAGGCTGTTTACCCTTAGCTGTATGAACCCCTTCTCCTTCGATTTTAATTGCCGAAGGAGCAACGGGTAACTGATTGTTTTCCTGAAAACTGCTGTGAGAAGCTCTACCAGTGTGCCAAAGCTGGAGAAAAATTACTCCTCCTTGAGCGTGTACCGCATCAACAACTTGTTTCCAAGCTTCAGTTTGTTCATTTGTATAAATACCAGGGCTATGTAGCCAACCATTCGCCTGTGGGGAAATAGTAGTTCCCTCGGTAATAATTAATCCTGCACCTGAACGTTGAGCATAATATTCTGCCATCAAAGCGTTAGGCATTCTTTCTTTACCTGCACGAGAGCGAGTCAAAGGTGCCATTACTACGCGGTTATCTAAAGACAAATCTTTAAGCTCAAAAGAACTAAGGAGATGAGGAACATTCGTTTTAGAAGTCATATTTGAGTAATTAATTTGAGTAATTAATAAGATTGAGCAAATTATTTGCTTGAAGTGATTAGCCCATTGCCCTTACAGGGTTGAGAGCAGGCACTTTAGCGTTGATAAATTCCTACCAGTCTAGCTTGTGCTGTTAAAAAATCAGTCATATTACTGCTTGCTGAAATCTAGGCACAAATCTGCTTAACGCTGTTCAAAATCTTCACATTGTTCCACCATACTCTTGGCTTGGGAGTATTCGCAGTCACCGCATTAAATTGGAGAGTTTGTTCGAGATAAACAAAGATAGGAATTAGGTAAAACTCAGCAATGCTAATTAAACTATCTACTAAGCAGGGACTACTAATAATAATAATAAGTTTTCAATTGCCTCTAAAGCTTTTTTGGCGATCAATCGATTTAGAGAAATATTTAACTAGGTAGCACCTAAGAATTTATAGTGAAAGAATATCGATCGCTATATAAAAAAACATCATGAAAGCAATTACTATTTTGGGTTCTACTGGTTCTATAGGGACACAAACCCTAGATATTGTTACTCATAACCCTGATAAGTTTCGCGTGGTGGGGTTAGCGGCAGGGAGTAATGTTAATCTTTTGGCAGAACAAATTAGCGAATTTCAACCTGAAATTGTCGCTTTAGGTAATAAAAATAAATTAACAGAGTTACAACAAGCGATCGCATCTTTGCCCAAGCAGCCTCAAATACTAGTGGGGGAAGAAGGTATTTGTGAAGTGGCGCGATATGGAGATGCCCAAAGCGTCGTTACAGGTATTGTTGGCTGTGCTGGTTTATTACCTACTATTGCTGCAATTAAAGCTGGAAAAGATATTGCCCTGGCTAATAAAGAAACTCTGATTGCAGGTGCGCCTGTGGTATTACCTTTAGTAGAAAAACATCAGGTCAAACTTTTACCCGCCGATTCGGAACATTCAGCCATTTTTCAGTGTCTCCAGGGTGTTCCCGAAGGTGGTCTAAGACGGATCATTTTAACGGCTTCTGGAGGTTCATTTCGTGATTTACCTGTAGAACAATTAAGCTCCGTAACGGTAAAAGATGCCCTGAAGCATCCTAATTGGTCAATGGGTCAAAAAATTACGATTGATTCTGCCACTTTAATGAATAAAGGCTTAGAGGTAATTGAAGCACACTACTTATTTGGTGTAGATTACGACCACATCGACATTGTGATTCACCCCCAAAGTATTATTCATTCCTTGATCGAAGCTCAAGATACTTCGATGTTAGCACAGTTAGGTTGGCCTGATATGCGTCTACCTTTACTTTATGCTTTATCTTGGCCTGAAAGAATTTACACCGATTGGGAACAACTAGACTTAGTCAAAGCAGGAGATCTTACCTTCCGTGAACCAGATCATCAAAAATATCCTTGTATGCAGCTAGCTTATGCTGCGGGAAGAGCTGGGGGACTAATGCCTGCGGTATTAAATGCCGCCAATGAACAGGCAGTAGCGTTATTTTTGAGGGAAAAAATTGGCTTTTTAGATATTCCTCGTCTGATTGAAAAAGTTTGCGCTCGTTTTATTGCTGACAATAATTCTAACCCGAGCTTAGAAGATATTTTATCCGCCGATCAATGGGCAAGACAGGCAATTGTTGATGCTGAAGCAACACTAAGCAAAGATTACTTGATTACTTTAAAATAGCAAAAAGTTTAAGATAATTTTAGTGAGAAGAAAAAGCTTGTTTCTTCTCGCTAATTCTTAAATTTGCTTGAATTTGCCTACTTGTGATTGATATTCTGGCAAAAATAGAGATAAATTTATCAAATAATTAGTACATATAATTAGTACATATAATTAATATATGACGAGAGTTAGGCATAACTCCAAAATCGCTAAGTTTATTACTGAGAAAAGGCTGTATGATAATTATCAACTTGGTTTAATTACTATTTTTTGAATTCCTGGCTACAGATTTTGAACTAGATACTCACGCTAATATAAGTTAAATCGATTTTATTTTTGATCACTGTTTATTCTTAATTTTATTTACGTACTGACTGTAACGATATGGACATAATGGAGACTGTTGCCCAAATAAAGTCTCAGTTAGAGGAGATTGATATAAAAGAAAAAGCTAACCAGCAAGAACAAGCAAAAATTAATCAGCGTATAGTAGATCTTGAAACCGAACTCCAGAAACAGCAGCAACGCCGCAATGAGTTGGATGAAGAAGCCTTGCAGCTTTATACTCAAGCTGAAGAATTAAAACCCAAATTAAATAAATTAGAACGTATTGCTCATCTTTCTCAAGAGTTCCTAGAACTACACATTGAATGCCAGGGTAGTCAGGATTTATTGAATACTTTATACTCATCTGTTTCAACTTTATCAGTTGAAAACAAGACAGAAGTTGATTTTAACCCGCCAATCCTCAATGATCCTCAACCTAAAGCAAAATCTTCAAGAGAGAAGCAACAAAATAATTATGCTAACTATTCCATCACCATAGATGACATTAAGCAAACTTTACCCAATGCTGAAAAAACATATCAACAGCTAGTAGCTAGGTATTTAGAAGAATATAAAACCTATCAAAATTATATTGTTGATGGCTTAGATTTAATTTGGTATGCAGTAGCTTTTATTGCTTTTGGTCGATCTTCTTATCGTAAGATGAGCTTTAAATATCATCCTGATTTGGATGGTTCAGAACGGGCAATGCAACTCATTAATACTGCTTGGTCGATTTCTCAGAAACACTTAGGAGATTTTACTTCTTCAGCTAATGACGCATTTAACACTCTTTAAAAGCTCTCAGCTTCAGGCTATTAGCTTTAATTAATTGATGCTGACCGATAACGTCGCCATATGCGGTGGCTCGCCTAAAGCCAATAGCCAATAGCTATTTGTTAGCCCGACAATATTCTTAACACAATATTCTTAACACAATATTCTTAACACAATATTTTTAATAGAGTAAGTTCCCTCAAAAAATTTAAGAGTATATGCCTTCAGAGATACAGGCTCTACCAGACGAGGTAATTGACCTTATTGCTGCGGGAGAGGTGATTGATTCCCTGGCGGCGGTGGTGCGAGAGTTAGTCGAAAATTCCTTAGACGCAGGAGCAAACCGAATTACCATTTCTTTAAATCCCGAATTATGGCAAGTTCAGGTGATAGATAATGGCAAGGGGATGTCTTTAGAAGACTTGAGAATTTGCGCTCAACCCCACAGCACTAGTAAGATTCACAGCCGCCAAGATTTGTGGCATATCACCAGCTTAGGCTTTCGTGGGGAAGCACTGCACAGTATTGCTCAGGTAGCAGATCTAACTATTTGTAGTCGTACCAAACATCAATTAGATCCTGTTGGTTGGAAAGTTACTTATCAAGAAGGCAAATCAAACCAAGAATCGGCGATCGCGATCGCCCCAGGTACTATTGTCACTGTCTCTAATTTATTTGGCAAAATTCCCGTTCGTCGTCGCGGTTTACCCCCTTTCCCTCAGCAGCTGAAAACTATTCAAAAAATTATTCATCAAATTGCTCTATGTCATTCTCAAATCACCTGGCAAATTAAGCACAATAATAACTTTTGGTTTAATCTTAGCCCTGGTACAACCGCTAGAGATGTTCTACCTCAATTTTTGAGGAAAATCAGTAGCAGCGATTTACATTACCTTAAAGTAGAAACTCCTACCCCCGCACAGGAGGAGACAAACTTAACTCAATTAACCATCAACCATCAACTATCAACTATTGAATTAGTTATTGGTTTACCAGATCGCTGTCATCGTCATCGACCAGATTGGGTGAAAGTGTCGGTCAATAAACGCTTTGTGCGATCTCCCGAATTAGAGCAAACTATTTTAAACAGCATGGCGAAAACTTTACCTCGCGATCGCTTTCCTGTTTGTTTATTACATCTCCATACTTGTCCTAGCCAAATCGATTGGAATCGTCACCCAGCCAAAACCGAAATTTATCTTCATTCTCTTCCCTATTGGCAAGCTGAGGTCAGCAAGGCAATTTCCCAAGCATTGAAGCTCGATATAGCTCATCTTCCTGCTGCGGTTGGCGACGGTCGGATTGGTAAAATATTACGGGTAGCCGAAGCATCAGGTAAATATCAAATTGACCGAAATCTAGCTGGAAAATTACAAGATCAGACTACTTCATCTCCTCAAATTAATTCTTTGAAACTGAAAGCGGTAGCCCAGGTTAACAAGACCTACATTGTTGCCGAACATTCTTCTGGTGTATGGCTAATTGAGCAGCACATTGCCCACGAACGAGTATTATACGAACAGCTACAGGATTGCTGGGAGCTAGTACCTCTTGCTACATCAATAGTTTTAGAACATTTGAAACCACGCCAACTAGAACAGCTACAAAAATTAGAGTTTGATATCGAACTATTTGGCGAAAATATTTGGGCAGTGCGTAATGTTCCTAAAATACTCGCTGCCAGGGATGATTGTGCTGATGCTCTAATTGAATTAAGTTGGGGAGGAGATTTGCGCTCGGCTCAAGTAGCTACAGCCTGTCGTAGTGCTATTCGTAATGGTACAAATTTAAGTTTAGAAGAAATGCAAAATTTATTAGACTTATGGCAAGCTACCCGTAATCCCCACACCTGTCCTCACGGTAGACCAATTTATCTTTCTCTAGAAGAATCCACTCTGTCTCGGTTTTTTCGTCGCCATTGGGTAATTGGCAAGAGCCACGGTATATAGTTCGATATTTATACTAAAACTATACACCAAAGCTATAAGTCCGTTTTATAGATGCTTAATGATAGATGCTTAATGATAAATGTTAAATGTTGAATACCGATTTAAGATAGGAATATCAATTCAGCAATCCCAAATAAAATGTGAGAATTATGAGAAGAAGGGTATTTTGCTAATTTTTCTCTTAATTTAAACAGAATTGCTATTGCACTAATACAGATACATAATATGAACACCCCTGAAACAGATGTTAAAAACCGCAGCTTTGCGGCTTTGATTTACTTATTTCCTCTTGTTTATTCTCTACCTTTTGGCGTAGCACTACTATCACAATTTCCTTGGCTGTATGAATTTTTCTCGCCTCTAATTGCTATTTATGGCATTACTAATAGTTTACCTTTTGCCAGCCTGATCATTTTCTTTGGTTTATGGTTTGCGGTAGTTAGAAATGATAATGTCAGCTATTTTATTCGTTTTAATGGTATGCAAGCGATTTTAATGAATATTATTCAGATTTTATTTACCTTGATCATGAGTATTTTGATACCTGCTTTTGGCGCACAAAGTTTAATCACTGAAACTTTGACCAATACTATTTTTATGGGTAGCGTCGCTGCCTGTTTCTTCTGTATCTTTCGCTCTATTCAGGGACAATATGCCGAACTCCCAGCTCTTTCTGATGTAGCTTCTTCTCAAATTCGTTAATTGAGCGAGATTCTAAAATTGTTTATCTTTAAGCGATCGCGTAGCTTAGGTGAAGCCCAATCGCAATATAGTAAACCTATTGAGCTACGCGATCGCTTTATTTAATTAGTTCCAGTTTATTAAACTTTAAATAGTTCATGAGATAGCAAGTAGTAGAAAAATTATTGACTATTTTTCAACGTAATCAGGTATTTTCACAGTTTTCTTTTTAGTAATAAACTATTAAAATTCAGAGTATTAAAACTAAAAAATAACGCAACAATACTATTTCTTATGTATGGCTTATTTTTATTAGTTTTCACTTTATTAGTTTTTATTTAAAATGATTTCCTTAAATACTATTACTAAAGATACTTTGAATTCAGAAAGTGAAAAGCATCCTATTCGTGAAGGAAATTTTAAAAATGATTATTTATTAACAGATATTGTAGTTGGTGAATCAGTTAAACTGAGTTTAGTTTCCGATCAATTTGATACTTACTTAGAATTGATCGATCAAGAAACTGGAGAAATTATTGCAGAAAATGATGATATAGGTTCTCTGTTAAATTCAGAACTAAATTTTACTCCAGAAGCAGGAATTAACTATCTAGTTAGAGTTACTAGCTATGACAGTCAAGAGACAGGTGATTATACTCTAATTGTCGGAAAGCCTGATTTAGATATAGATTTAGATATTACTTCTTTTATTGCTCCCTCTACAGGGGTTTTGGGAGAAACGATTGAAGTTTCTTGGATAGTAAAAAATCAAGGAACAGATGCAACCATTGTTAATTGGTACGATAGTGTTTATATTTCTGATGATGAAATTGTAGATGATTCCGATCTATTATTTGCCTATGTGGAGAATGGAGGAGAAGATTTTACTTCTTTAGCTGGAGGAGAAAGTATTAGCTCTAGTTTTAATCTTCGTCTTTTGAACGATGCTGAACCTGGCGACAATCGCTACTTATTATTAGTAGCAGATACAGAAAGTGTTCTGCCAGAAACAGACAAAACTAACAATACATTAGCAGTTCCGATCGCTTTAACCGCCCCAGATATCGATTTAACTATTTCTAATGTTAGTGTTCCTACAGAATTAATTGCGAATGAAACTGTAGATGCTTCTTGGACAGTTACTAACGAGGGGACAGATACAACAAATTCCGAGTGGTATGATTATGTCTATCTTTCTGATGACGAAATTTTAGATAATTCCGATACTTACATCAACGGCTTATGGACTCAAAATAGAGAGTCAACTCCCCTAGATAATGGGGAAAGCTACACTGTAACTAATAGTTTCGATCTCCCCGATGCTGAACCTGGCGATGAGCCTGACGGCATGGCTTCGCAACGCTATTTACTATTTGTAGCGAATCGATGGAACTATCAATATGAAACTAACCAGGAAAATAATACAGTTGCCATTCCCATTGTCATTAGCCCACCAGATGTTGATTTAACTATTACTACCGATTTAGAAGCTTTAACAGGTGAATCTGGCGATCGCATATCACTCAATTGGACAGTTGCTAATCAAGGCACACAAAGTACTAATGTCAATTCCTGGAGCGATTTAGTTTATCTTTCCCCAGATCAAACTATTGACGATAGCGATATTTATTTAGGTGGTTTTGCCGCTAACAGCAATATAGGAGGTGTACCCTTAGCTGCGGGTGAAAACTACGATAGAAGTTTTTTCCCCATTTTACCTGATGCCGAATCTGGACAATATTATTTATTATTTAATGCTAATGGAGACAGTAGCCAGGCAGAAACCAATGAAGATAACAATATTGTTGCTGTTCCCCTTACCTTAGGAATTATGTAAAAATAACCTGAACAATTAGGTGGCAATTTGAGGTTTGATAATATAGTTCCACTCGCCATGAAAACTGTTTCGCTCAATAGCAATGTCATTGAGTTGTTGATCTGTAACTTTAATTCCAGTTGGGTAGAGATTTTGGTCTAATCTAGCTTGGACTTCTAATCCTGTTTTGGTTCTGGTATTGCGTATGAGATTGACTACGACCTGTAAACTAGTCAATGGTCTACCACGCCAGTTTTGGGTAATGTGAGAAAAAAGACGATGTTCAATTTTGTTCCATTTACTTGTACCTGGAGGAAAATGACACACATGAATAGTGTTGCCAATCTCAGTGGCTAGTTCTTGTAGTTTTAACTTCCATAGTCGAGAGCGGTAACTATTGCTACCACCACAATCTGCCGTAATCATTATCTGCTGACTACTGGGATAAAGTTTTTTTCCCATGGAGTACCACCAATGACGAATCGACTCTACAGCAAACTCTGCTGTATCATGGTCGATGCCAACATTGACCCATCCTTTGTTTAAGGTTAAGTCATAAATTCCATAAGGAATTGCTTTACCTAATTGGGGGTCAACAAAGTCATGCATTTGTACCTCAACTGGCTGTTTCTTTTCACACCATTCAGTCCCAGGGTTTTTAAAGTTGCCAATTAACTCTTTTTTCTTCGTATCGACTGAAATTACAGGTTGGTTCAGGGATTGGAAATGCTTTACTTGTTGGGAAATATGTAAAAATTGGTTATCACGATCTACATGAGATGAGCCGTCACGAGTCTTTCGATTTGATTGTAAGCTATAGCCAAGGGTTAAAAGCAAATTGTATACACTTTTAGGACTAATTCTGTGTCCTCCAAGATTTAGTGCATCCGACAGTTTGACCACGCTTTTTGAAGTCCATTTCAAAGCTGACTCAGGGTCTCCCAATGTCATTGGTTCAATCAAAGATTCTAGGTCAACCAGCAACATTGCATCCTGTTCTTCGAGTAATTTACGTCCTCCTCCTTGGGCGCGAATTCTGGGACTCTTGTTTTCCCTTTTCCCGGATCTTGATTCCTCCTCTAGAGAACGTATCCCCTTTTGAATGGTCGTACGAGATAGCCCCGTTGCCAAGGAAACCTGAGTAACCCCTCCCCATCCTAAGCTTGATGCTTCAATCCCTGCCCAAATACGACGGGTTTTTTCGTTCAAATAAGGCAATAGCTTTTCGTACTTATCTCGAATCTTTTCGATTACCTGATTGTCAGACATCTAAGACTTTTATTTAGTTACATTCTCATTGTCTGACTTTTCCAGAAAATGTTCACGTTATTTTTACACAATGCCT
>JASJDX010000572.1 GCA_030064975.1 Pleurocapsa sp. MO_192.B19 | reverse complement strand
TAAGTGATGTAGCGTAAGATGATTTCCATGTCGCGCAAGCAAGCTGCATTACGACGACTAGTGTAAGCATTACCACCAGGAGCAATTAACTGGGGTTGCTCGGCAAATAAAGCGCGAGCTGCATTAGTAACAATAGCCGAAGCGTTACTAGTGATGCGGTTAACAGAATCCATGCGTTTGTTGCTGGCAGCAACCATTGCACTAAGAGCGTCTAGTTGGCTAGTGGATAAGAATTCACCACGAGCATCAGCTTGAGACACGACTCTAGTAAATGCGTCGAACATTATAAATAATCTCCTACTCGATTTAAATTTGGTTTAGTTGAACTTCAAAAAGGAATCTTAACTTAAAACTACTTTCAGGCACTAGCTGAAGCCAGTTCGAGGAAAGTTGTTAATCGCCGAAGGTGCTAAGTTACTATTCTCTAGGTGCTTAGTAAAAGTTTTTTAAGCCACCAAATAAAACTTTACACTCTTAATAAAAAACCTCAGAGAGATAACTTTATAGTGATTAGCAAAGCTAATCCCCCTTTCTTTAGGCGATCGCTAGTTTGGCTTCGCCTACAAGCTATTTACCCCTCAGGTAACTTTTATACAACGGCATTGAACCTTTATTTGTTACATCTTGTTAATTTTTCCAGGTTCTGGGGGCTTGACTTAACAAATATTTATACTTGTTAGGTTTTTGCCTAGCCTTTTTTCCTCGATCACATTTAGTAGTTTATTATTCGCTGATTCGGGATTAGATTGGGATTCTTTTCTTTTCAGAAAATGCTGATCCTGTACCGTATCCAGCATAGTCAACTTCTGTAATATAAGGACTTAGAAAACAAGTTTTCTTATGGCTTATTATCTTATTTTTCCGTAACCAAAAGCAATTCACTGTTACTTTTATAAACAATTCATTGATTATTTGCTAATATTACAAAATCTACATTTTAGGTTATGGACTCTCCGTGCAACAAAACTTAATCCTGATGGTATCAATGAATTTTGCCTAGATACGTTAGTTTTTAGCTAGCTAAGGTCAGTTTCTTGTCTAGATCAAACAGGAAGCCATGAATATATTCTTCTGTCCATTCTGTTCCATACAAGCGAGTCAACATTCCTCTAGCGGGATCTTTTTCAGCACGATAGTCGGCATAGCTTTTTTGAGCTTGAACAATTGCTGATAATTGTTGTTGGTCTTTGATTTCTTCTGCTTGTTCCACAAAATTGATATAAGCATGAAGATAGTCGCGAAAAGCCTCGAACACTTTAGTTTTTACTACTTCTGTCTCTGAGGGACGAGTCCACAAAAAAGCAGGAGAAAAATATTGTTGTGCTTCTTCGGGAAAATCCCCACCCCAAGGCAAATCCTTCTGGTAGGAGTGGAACATCGGCATAATTGGCTTGCTGTATTTAGCCTGATAGGATTCATTTTGGCTAAACAAGGGTTGCATATCGATCGCAATTAGATGTCCCCCAGGCAAAGTAACTAAATCTGCACCAAAGAAGGGCAAATCATAATTAAGCTCGGGAAAAATTACAAAATTTAGTACCTGAAGAGAGTTTCCTCCCTGAACATGAGCTGCTCTAATCTGTCTTAATTTAGAAGACTTGAAGCCATGACTAGTAGTCAAAACAGGTTCTTGTTTTTTGCCTTTGCCCATTACTCCTTCCTTTCTTTCAAATCCAGCAGGAATGGGATAGGGTGCTAGATCTAATCTTGATTGCAGAGTAGCGATCGCATAGTCTAAAAAAGGTTGATATAATGTCATGTTTTTCAAAGCTGTTAGCTGTTAGCTGTTAGCCGTTAGCTTTTTATTTACTGTGTTCAAAGTTTGAATTTGTAGGTAACTATTTGATGACAGATGGTACTGCTAGGGGAGATGCATCTTCAAACAAAAATTCGTACAAGAATTTCTCTGACCACTCTGGGCCAAAATAACTGCTAAACAAACCATGAGCAGGATCGCGCTCAGCACTATACTGATCGTATTCCTTTTGCGCTTCCACAATACGCTGAATATCTTTGGGGTTAGTTAAAGGTTTAGCATCAGCCAACATTTGCCAGTATAGATTGATGTATTCCTGGTAAGCAGGAAACAAACGATTAACTACAGTTTCCGAGTCGGTTTTAGCAAATAGCAGGTATTTAGAAAAATATTGATTAGCGTCGTAAAACTTCATTTCCAGGTTTTGCGCTAATTCATTATATTTATCGCGAATTTCCCGCATTGGTTCAATATATTTATCTAGATAAGCGCGATCGCGAAATAATGGCTGAAAATCCATCACTACTAATATTTTCTTCTTCCCAAAGGAAAGAAAATCAACCCCCAGTAGGGGAATGTCGTAATGATGAGCAGGGTAAATAACACTATTAAATACTTGAGCAGTTTCTCCCGCATCAATATAGGAATAGCGTATCTTTCTCAGCTGTTGACACTGATAGCACCAACTCTGAATTGTAGCGGGGTTTTTGCCCCTGGCACTAACATTGGATTCTAATCCCGCTGGAATAGAACGACTACGTAAATCGAAGCGTTTAAAAAGCTCTTCTTCTAAATATTCTTTAAAGGGCGCGAACATACAATTATTACTATATAGAGTAAGCCTTGTAGCTAGAATAAAAAATAAGCCAACTCTGAGTCTCTTTTTCTCAAGACAAAGCAACAAAGCTTTACGAAGAAGGACGGGGCTTGTATCCCAAAATTTTGGTCAACCATCAATTGTTGAGGAAGTTTAAAGCGATCGCTAATTAAATTAGCGAGGAAAACTAATAGTAGTTTCTCGTACAATTTGGAGAAATTTTTGTAAGACAGGAGAGACTTTATCTCTTTTCCAAGCTGCGACTAATTCTAGTTCGGGTGTTGCTACATCTAATTCTCGATAAACTACACCAGGACGATTGAGATTTTGCAGACTAGAAGAAACAAAACTAACGCCAATTCCTGCTGCAACTAAACCAATCATAGTTGGTTGGGGGGTTACTTCCTGCACTATTTTAGGGCTAAAACCTGCTTGCTGACATATTGATAAAATGCGACTGTAGAGATAGGGTCCTTCTTGTTGGGGAAATAGAATAAAAGATTGGTCTGATAATTTACTGATGGGTACTTGAGTAAAAGTGGTTAAAGGATGATCTTCTGGCAATGCTAAAATCATTTTTTCGGTCATAATCGAGATCGATTCAAAGTCACCTTCTATGGGTGGATGCAAAAAACCAACTTCAATCTCTCCCGAATTCAAAGCTTCTACTTGTTCGTTGGTGCAAATTTCTTTCAGAACCAATTCCACTTGAGGATAGCGATCGCGAAATGCTTTAATAATTTCAGGTAATAATGTATAGAGTGCTGGTCCTGTATAACCAATAGTCAAGCTTCCGAGTTCTCCGCGCTCGGCTTTCTGTACTGCGGAAACGGCTTTTTCCACTCGTTCTAAAATCTGTTGTGCTTCTTTGAAAAAGATTTTTCCAGGTTCGGTAAGTTGTACGGTGCGTTTGGTACGAAAAAATAACTTTACCCTCAATTCTTCTTCTAAACGGCGAATCTGATCGCTAATTACAGGTTGGGTAATCTGAACTTTAGCAGCAGCACGTCCAAAGTGTAATTCTTCTGCTACTGCGACGAAATATTTTAGATGCCGAAGTTCCATTATCAAGTGGTACAAACATTTCTCATACGTTTTATCTTAAAAAAGCTAAAGATAACTAAGAGGTATGCATCAGACGCGAAACATTGCTTGCTACAAGAAGTATCCTACTTGCATTACTAATTATTGTATCTAGTTCCGCTTAGCGGTTGCGGAGCAAGTCCAAAGGACTCAGCCATGCCGTAGGCTTATCGCGACAAGAGCGGTAACTACTAATAACGACATGACAAATCAACCAAATAAACTAGCAACAAATACTACTGATGACTTGCGATCGCTTTCCACTCAATTTAATCGCCCAGAAAGCCTAGAGGGTTGGATGTCAAAGGACAAAAATACAATTTTGGCTACCTCGAACTCCTGAATTATTAAATTAGTACTTATGAATTATATTGGCTCAAAAAATCTAAAAAAATAGTTAACCTGGTAGTAAGGCGAAAACAATAATTTAAAAATGATGATTGCCAGATTTTTTCCAGATTGGTCACAAGCAAAAATTCAACTAATAACCAGATTACTTGGATGGATTCCTAGCTTGCCAGGCTGGGGAATACGATATGTGATTTATCCCAACATTTTTAAAAAAATGGGTCGCTCTGTCAAAATCCATTCTGGAGTTGAATTAGAAAATACAGAATTAACTGAAATAGGCAATGGAGTTGTTTTTAAACCTGGAGTTAATCTCAAATTAGCACAACCAACAAACGTCAAAATAGGTTCTCAAGTTTTGTTGGAAAGAGATGTACGTATTAGTTGTCAAGGAAAAGAAAGTCGTCTTAAGTTAGATACTTTGGTTAGCTTAGATCGAGGTGTCGATCTTAAAGTTCATCAACAAGGGCAAATGAAAATAGGGAAGAATACTTATATTGGTCCTTATACTTGCATATCTTCTCATGGAAAACTTACCATCGGTCGAGACTGCTTGATTGCTTCCCATAGTTCTATTTATGCACACAATCATCTCTTTCGCGATTCTACTCAAAAGATTAAAGATCAAGGAATTGCTAGCAAAGGAATTGTGATTGAGGATGACTGTTGGTTGGGTAGCGGGGTGAGAATAGTTGACGGGGTAACGATTGGCAGAGGTAGTGTGATTGGTGCAGGGGCAGTGGTAGCTAAAGATATACCTCCTTATTCTGTTGCTGTTGGCGTACCAGCAAAAGTTATTTCTCAACGTACACACAAGTAGGTCGTTGAAATTCAAACTATCACAGTTTTCTAGATCGATTTCTATGTCGAAGTTTTATCGATCTTAGATAAATAGTTAAAAACTATTAGTTGCTCTGGATAAATCTATTGGACATTATAAGTAGCGAAGTTTTATCTTAAAAAAAGTTAAAGATAACTAGGAAATATGGATGAGACGCAAACTATTTCTGGCGATGGTAAATGTATTAATCGCCTCTCTAATTGTTTTATTCAGTCCAGAGATCGCTACAACTGAATCAGTTACCAATAATCAAATGACAGATCGATTAAACGCAACTAATACTACTGATGATTTGCGATCGCTTTCTACTCGATTCGATCGCCCTGAAAGCTTAGAAAATTGGCAAGAATACCAAGTAGAGGGTTGGGTTTCCAAGTGGGACACTCCCACCGTAGAAAATGGTAACTTAATGCTGCGACCAAAATCTTCAGGCTGGTTTGAAGATAACCAGGCAGGACATCTTTATCAAGAAGTTACAGGTGATTTTATTGTCACCACTCGCATTAGAGTTGAGGGAACACAGGAGTCTATGCCACAGAGGTCTTTTTCCTTGGCAGGATTGTTTATTCGCCAACCCCAAACATTTACCAAAGCTAGCTGGACACCAAATAATGAAAACTGGCTATTCTTTAGCGTTGGCAGTGCTTTTCCTGCTGGTAGTTCGCAGTTTGAAATGAAGTCTACTTACAATAGCCTATCAACTTTAAAAATTACTGATGCTCCAGAAGGATGGATGCGGTTAAGGGTTGGTCGCTCTGGAGAACTGTTTACTTTACTATATCAGGAAGAAAACTCCGACGAATGGAAAGTC
>JASJDX010000056.1 GCA_030064975.1 Pleurocapsa sp. MO_192.B19 | reverse complement strand
CATTGAAGTTGAACCTGGTGTCAGAATTCACTATGAAGATAGAGGCGAAGGCGATCCAATTGTGTTTATTCCAGGATGGACATTCACTACAGAAGTATATCGTAACCAGATGGATTATTTCTCCCAAACACGTAGAGCTATTGCCGTAGATCCACGTAGTCACGGGCGATCGACAGTTACAGTTAACGGTAATAATTATGAGACCCATGGTGAAGATCTAATAAAGATCATTGAGACACTCGATCTTCGGAACGTTGTGCTAGTAGGATGGTCTGCCGGATGTGCTCCTCTGTGGGAGTATTTCAAGCGGGAAGGTATTAGTAGGTTAAAGGGAATGATCTTTATCGATCTACCTGTAAAACTACTGTCTTGCAATCCAGAAGATTGGGTGGAAGGCTCCCTTGATGCTATTTCAAGCACCTACACTACCTACATGAAATCATCCCAAGGTCAGCAAGACTTTATAGAAGTCTACACTAAGGACGTAATGCTAGAACGGGAGCCAACTCCTGAGGAATTACGCTGGATTGTTGAACAATCATTGAAAACACCATATCAGATTGCCAGCATCCTATTTGCCTTCATTATGTTCTCCAACTATTTTGATGAGGCTAAACAGATAGATCAGTCGTCGTTACCAGCATTGTATATCATTGGCAGATACTGGGAAGAGATAGCGGTTCCTTACATGAAGAGGCATTTCCCCAACACTTGCACAAAAGTGCTTGGTGGGCACATGATGTTTTGGGAATATCCCAACGAATTCAATAAAATCGTTGAGAATTTTTTGAACTCGTTACCGAAAAAAGTAACTAGTGCAGCGCGGCGGAAATAAGTGACCAGTCCAAAAATCATAAAACCCTTGCCAATCAATACTTTTGACTTTTGACTTTTGACTTTTGACTTCCGCGTAGCGGTACTAGCTTGGGATCAAGATAGCAAGAGTAATATGAAGTGTTTATCGAGATCAATGCTTGTAAGATAAGCACTTCAGGATTCAATATCTGTCTTTAAGTAGTCACAACAACATTAGTTTCTATTTGATTAGGAAACAAGAAATACAGTTAACAAATAGGAGAAATTTTCACTATGCTAGCTCACATTAATGGTACTGAAATTTACTATGAGAAAGTCGGCAAAGGTATTCCTATCATGGTGATGCACGGCGGACTGGGCTTAGACCATACCTATTTTCAGCCTTGGCTTAACGCACTGGCGAACAAAGCCACTCTGATCTTTTTCGATCATCGGGGCAATGGGCTTTCTGCCCGTCCAGACTCCTTCGATGACATCACTCACCAGACCTGGATCGAAGATGCTGACGCACTGCGGGAATACCTAGGATACGATCGCATCGTACTTTTTGGACATTCCTATGGGGGCTTCTTGGCTCAGGACTATGCACTACGCTTTGGTAAGAACCTGCTCGGTTTGGTTCTTTGCTGCACTGCACCAGTAATAGATTATCAAGATTTAATCCTGAAAAATGCCAAAGAACGCTCTACCCCAGAGCAATTTGCTATTGTTGAAAAGGTGTTTTCTCAACCAATAGCTAACGATGAGGAAATGAGAGAGGGCTGGCGCACCATACTACCGATTTATTTCTTTGGTAGCAATGACCTGTACGATCCTGCCCTGGGCACGATGCAAGATGCACATATGGTCTACAGTGCAGCAGCTTCCAACCACGGTAATTTTGTTACCCTACCTAAATTTAATGCCCTACCACGGCTCGGCGAGATTGACGTACCAACCTTAGTTATCTCTGGCATTGATGACTGGATCACTCCTTTGGCTCAAGGTGGTAAGCGCATCCATGATGCTATCCCCAACTCTCAACTAGTTGTTTTCGATAAAAGCGGACACTGGCCTTTCATCGAGCAAAAAGCTTACTTCCGCCAGGTACTTATTGATTGGCTCGCTCGATTAATATGGATTCCTTCACCATGTGACCAGAGAAATTTGCCCTGATCTCTCTTTGGGATTGCAGCTCTTTAAAATCAGATAATCTCCAGGTTCTTCTGTCTTTCTCAACTTTTGGCGACAGAACCCACAAATTCTAAGGAGGGAATTATGAAAATCCAGTGGAAAAAACTATGGGTAAAAACTCTACTTTGGTTAGGAGCAGAAATTTTGCTCACTTCGATCGGACTCGATGACTTAGCCGACTATAGCGAATTTCTCTGTCAGCAGAAAGAAGTGGCATCGATAGAAAAAGCTTATCCAACATTAACAGTGCATTTTGTCTGTTGAGAATAACTACCATTCACAGACAAGTAAACAGATACAAGCCAGATTACATAGAGAAAAATTAAGAGGCAAAAACCATGACTAAACAGACACTTAGTAGTTTTAAACACCGTAATTTTGCCTTTTTAATTCCAAGGAATTTATAGCCACGATTGAGAGGAAGTCAAAAAATGGTTGCTCTCACCAATCTAAATCAGCAACAAAAAACTGTCATCTGGAGTGCAATTACTGCTATTATTTTCTCGACAGTTTTTGTACTCATTACTTATTTTTTCCTTTCCTGATCTTTACCGCTAATGAACACAATGGAGAAACGTCTGACGATCTGTTCTAGGTTGTTATAGATTCCTCCCTGCCAGACATAGAAGCGAATGTTGGGGTCTTGGGCTGCTAACATTAAAGCAATAACGGCACCCTCGCTTTGACCGAGAACGCCTATTCTTGCGGCATCAATTTCTGGCAAACTTTGCAGCCATTGCCATGCCATTCGGGCATCGGAGACTAAATCGAACAGACTGGTAGTATTAAAATCTCCTTCACTTTGACCGCAGCCTCGCTTATCGTACCTAAAGGTAGCGATGCCGAGATGCTCCAAAATTTTTGCTTCATCGCGGAACAGGTTTCGATCGGGTAAAGGAATGGGAAACCAATCGGTTTGTGAATCATCTAGATTTCCGTCTCTTGTCTGAGGAAAAGAGCAGCCAATGAAGAGACAAGCTGGAGATTTTTCTGACCTATTAGGTAGGGTAAGTGTGCCATAAATTCTTACTCCATTTGATTCAAAGAATTCAAATCTGTCCATGTTTCTCACCCAGAGAGTATAGCGAAATTACACCTCCACTAGAAAAAAATACGCCCATGTCGTTTCCTTTAGCCAAGCAAAGTTTACAAGAAAGATGAACGAAAACACTTCGTCGGTAGCGAATTCATAGCAAATAACAAACACCATTTGGAGGTTAGAATGTCAAATTTAGATCGAGATAATTCTTTGAGCAAGCCTACAGATTGGAGAGAGTGGTTAAAGGATCTGGTCAGATATAAAGACACAACCCTGATTGCATCTGCTCTTGCCGAAAATCTGGAAACAATTTATAAAGAGTTTACTTTTCTCGATGGAGATATCGTGGTGGCTTCTCATCCCAAGTCGGGTACAACCTGGATGCAGAATATTGTGTCTCTTGTGATGAATGATGGTAATCCTGAAAAAGTTCAAGGTCAACTTTTATACCTTAGAGTTCCCTGGTTAGAAGGAAAAGAAGACCCTGAATGTGATTGTGGATATAAGCTGTTGGAAGCTCGTTCATCTCCACGTTTAATGAAAACTCATGTGTATGGTCCCTTGGTACCTCGGGCTATGCTAGACAAAGCTAAGATCGTCTATATTGTTCGCAATCCTAAAGATGTAGCAGTATCTTATTTCCATATGCATCGAGCTTACCAATTTCTCCCCTATGTGCCGTGGGATGAGTTCATTACTGAGTTGTTCTTACCAGGAAAACTTCTGTATGGTCCCTGGCACAAGCACGCTATCTACTGGTGGGAAATGAGCAAGTCTCACTCAAACATTCTTTTCCTTCATTATGAAGCCTTAGTTAAAGAGCTAAAAGCAAATGTAGAAAAGCTCGCAGCTTTTCTAGGAAAAAAACTTACTGCTGATGCCATAGAGAAAGTCGTTGAGGAATCCTTTTTTACAAGCATGAAAGCTAATAAAGAGGTAAATTACAGTCAAGTATCGGTGATGGGTCATGAGATCTCCCCCTTCATTAGGAAGGGAAAAGTTGGAGATTGGATGAATTATTTCACAACAGAGCAAAATCGGCTTTTTGAGCAGAAGTTTAAAGCTTGGATGGCGCAAAGCGATCTCCAAATAGATTTTGTCTAGTCGTTTTTAAGTATAGGAACACTTCCGCCAAAGATTCCTAATAAATCCCAAATAGGTTCGATAAAAATTTATTTTTGTCAACCGAAGGCAGAAGTTATAAGGCGCAAAGGCATTCTTTTTGCCGCATGCAGGCAGAAGGTTTCTTGTTTAGAGGAGGCTTGCACCTCCACCAAACTTTTTCCGTCTTAAAAGACGGGGCTTGTATCCTCAAGGAAGAAGGAGGAAGTAGGTCGCTCCCTTCTGCCCTCTGCCCTTATCCGAAGGTGTACCCTTTAGGGCTGCCCTCTGCCTTAAGGGCGAAGCCTGGTCATACTTTTTATATATTTACTTGCAAAATGCTAAAAGTGATAAAATATTAGCTTAATCAGAGGAATTATAGCTAGTTACTAGTAACGCTTCGCTCAAGTAGTAAGTAACAAGTGAGCTTTGACATGCTTTGCTATTTCAATCAACAGTAGGTTTATTTACACCTACGTCTAATAGTTGCTAGTTGCTCAAAAACTTTTTCCTACTAAAAATCCAGCAAAAATTATCAGTGATTTTTCTGAATATTTTTTATTAAATGCTATGTTATTTTGATTGCAGTCAGGTGATAGTCCGTTTATTCACGGCAGAATTATCTCTGAAAGCTAGTTAAAAGTCATAGAAAAAGCTTCATGGATGTTATTCAAACAACAATTCCCGATGTTTTAATCATTGAACCCAAAGTATTTGGTGACGATCGCGGCTTTTTTATGGAAAGCTTTAACGAAAAAACCTTTAAAGAAGAAGCTGGAGTTACTAGTAAATTTGTGCAAGATAATCACTCTCGCTCTGCCAAAAACGTGTTGCGGGGGTTACATTATCAAATAAAACAAACTCAAGGAAAACTAGTCAGAGTGGTTTCAGGAGAAGTATATGATGTGGCGGTAGATATCCGCAAAAGTTCTCCTACTTTTGGGCAGTGGACGGGATGTCTTCTAAGTGAAGCCAACAAACGGCAATTATGGGTACCGCCTGGATTTGCTCATGGATTTGTCGTGCTGTCTGATACGGCAGATTTTTTATATAAAACCACCGATTATTATGCGCCAGAATACGAGCGTTCAATTCTCTGGAACGATCCGCAACTAAATATAGACTGGAAAATAACAGACGAACCAGTTTTATCAGCAAAAGACAAAGCAGGAGTACCTCTAGACAAAGCGGAGGTGTTTGCGTGACTAAGATATTACTTACAGGAATTACAGGACAAGTCGGACAAGAATTACAGCAGACTCTTACGTCCTTAGGAGATGTGGTAGGTGTTAGTCGCCAGCAACTAGATTTAAGCCAACCAGCCCAAATTCAACAGCAGATTGTAGAAATAAAACCCGATGTAATTGTTAATGCTGCTGCCTATACCGCAGTGGATAAATCGGAAAGCGAAAGCGAATTAGCCATGGCGATTAATGGGACAGCACCCAAAGCGATCGCGATCGCCGCCCAAGAAATTGGTGCAACCCTGGTGCATATCTCAACGGACTATGTGTTTAATGGTCAAAATCATACTCCCTATTTAGAAACAGACCAAACCGAGCCTTTAGGAGTATATGGTCAGTCCAAACTAAAAGGAGAAGAAGGAGTTCGATCAAATTGCGATCGCCATATTATTCTCCGCACTGCTTGGGTATATGGCTCAAGGGGACATGGCAACTTTGTCAAAACCATGCTAAGACTGGGGGCGCAAAGAGAAGAATTAAAGGTAGTTGCCGATCAAATAGGTAGTCCTACTTGGTCTTACGATATTGCGATGACAATTACGAACCTACTAGCTAAATCTTTGGATAATCCTGAAATAAAAGGGACTTATCACTTTACCAATAGTGGAGTTGCCAGTTGGTACGATCTCGCCGTGGCTATTTTTGCTGAAGCAAAACAACTAGGCTTTCCCCTAAAAATAGAACGAGTCTTGCCGATTACTACAGCAGAATATCCAACACCAACTCAACGCCCTGCCTATTCAGTCTTATCCAAAGTCAAAATTACAGAAACCCTAGGATCATATCCTCCCCATTGGCGTGAATCTCTCAGAAAAATGTTGAGTCAATGGCAATCTTTAGAAGGATGAAGGATAAGGGATGAAGGATGAGGGATGAAGGATGAGGGATGAAGGATGAGGGATGAGGAAAAATTCTTAAAGCTAAGAGCTAAGAGCTAAAAGCTAAGAGCTAATAAAGACTAAATATTAATGAAGCTAGTTAACACACAGCATATTAAAAATGAAAGCAATTATTCTCTCTGGCGGTAAAGGTACAAGGTTGCGTCCCCTGACTTATACAGGAGCAAAACAACTAGTCCCCGTAGCCAATAAACCGATCCTGTGGTATGGCATCGAATCAATTGTTGCCGCAGGAATTACGGAAATTGGGATTATCATTAGTCCCGAAACAGGTGAGGAAGTAAAATCAAAAACAGGAAATGGCGATCGCTTTGGGGCAAAAATTACCTATATAAAACAGGAGCAACCCTTGGGCTTAGCCCATGCGGTGAAAGTTGCTCAACCCTTTTTAGGAGACTCTCCCTTTGTGATGTATTTAGGAGATAACCTAGTTCAAAGTCAGCTAGATCTTTTTTTAGATCAATTCAAATCCCAACATCTAGATGCCCTAACTTTACTCTGCGAAGTAGAAAACCCCAGTGCTTTTGGGGTGGCAAAGGTAGACGATACAGGCAAAGTATTACAGCTAATTGAAAAGCCCAAAACCCCCCCTTCTAATCTCGCTTTAGTGGGGGTTTATTTATTTTCTACAGCTATCCATAATGCGATCGCCAATATTCAGCCATCTGCTAGGGGGGAATTGGAAATTACTGATGCAATTCAATATCTGATTGACCAACAGCAAAGTGTTGCCTCTTTTCAGTTAGAAGGATGGTGGCTAGATACAGGAAAAAAAGACGATCTCCTAGCAGCTAACCAGATTATTTTAGATACTTGTTTAGAGTCAACCATTGAAGGAACGATAGATGAGGATAGTAAAATTAGTGGTCGAGTTCATGTGGGGACTAACTCTAAGGTAACTAATTCTATGATCCGCGGTCCTGTAACCATTGGCAACAACTGTCAGATTAAGAATTGCTTTATTGGCCCTTATAGTAGTATTGCTGACAATACGACCTTAATTGATATTGATTTAGAACATAGTGTAATTCTTCAGGGAGCAACTCTAGAAGGAATCAGCGATCGCATTGTGGATAGCTTAGTTGGAGAAAGAGCGCACCTCAAAGTTGCTCCCAAACGTCCCAAGGCATTGCGCTTTATGATTGGGGATGATTCTAAGATTGAACTAACTTAAAACAAGCTTTTAGCTTTTAGCTTTTAGCTTTTAGCTTTTAGCTTTTAAGTAGGTCGAGATGATTAAAGTAAGCTATGTTTCTATTTGTAAACTCAATATGATTTATATGCTGTTGGTTGAATTTGAGCATCTTCACATTCGTTTACTTGATTCAGTTTGTTTAGGTCAACCTACTTAGCTTTTAGCTGATTAAGCAACACTACTAAAATTGGGAACTTAAATTAAAAAACTTTTATGCAGCAAGATAGTAATAGAACACCCCGTAGGATCTTGATTACAGGGGGAGCGGGTTTTATTGGCTCAAACTTTGTCCATCATTGGTGCAATAGCTATCCAGGCGATCGCGTGGTGGTTTTAGATGCTCTGACTTATGCAGGAAACAAGCAAAATTTAGCTAGTTTAGCCAGTAATTCTGACTTAAAATTTGTTCAAGGGGATATTTGCGATCGCACTTTAGTAGATAACTTGCTAGAGTCGGAAGACATTAACACCGTGGCTCATTTTGCCGCCGAATCTCATGTAGACCGTTCTATTATAGGACCAGGGGCATTTGTGCAAACGAATGTGGTGGGGACTTTTACTCTACTCGAAGCTTTTCGCCAACGCTGGAATAAACGGGAGCAACCCCAAAATGACCGTTTTTTACACGTCTCTACTGATGAAGTCTATGGTAGCTTAGAAGCTGACGATCCAGCCTTTACTGAAACTACCCCCTATACCCCTAACAGTCCCTATTCCGCCTCTAAAGCGGGAAGCGATCATTTAGCGCGGGCATATTTTCATACCTACGGAATGCCTACCATAATTACTAACTGTTCTAATAATTATGGTCCCTATCATTTCCCCGAAAAGTTAATTCCTTTAATGTGTATTAACATACTGCTGGGCAAACCTCTCCCCGTGTATGGTGATGGACAAAATATTCGGGATTGGCTTTATGTTGAAGATCACTGTCGCGCTTTAGATGTAGTGATTCATCGGGGTAAACCAGGAGAAACCTATAACGTAGGTGGCAACAACGAAGTTAAGAATATCGATTTGGTAGAACAACTCTGCGAATTGATGGATGAACTTGCAGTAGATCTTCCTGTTAGTCCCTCAAAAAAATTAATTACCTTTGTTAAAGATCGTGCAGGACACGATCGCCGTTATGCTATTGATGCCAGCAAAATTAAACGAGAATTAGGTTGGACTCCTCAAGAAACTGTAGCAGGAGGCTTACGTCACACCGTTAAATGGTATTTGGCTAATCGCGATTGGTGGCAACCTCTACTAAGCGACGAATATAAGAGTTACTATAATCAGGTTTATTCCTAAATTAAATCTCAAATTAAATCTAAATATCTAGTTAAAGTGGGCAAAAAATAGTTTAAGTGTTATGTTTTGCGGTTGGTAAGCAACTAAAAACTGACAACTAAATTTTTTCCTAATATCTATCTAATTTGAGAAGATGATCAATGTAGATGAAGCTCAAGTTTGTTTACACCAAGCCCAAGTTTATTGGAAGTCACAACAATGGCAAGAAACTATTCGAGCCTGTAGGATCGCGATCGCGATCGATCATAGATTAGCCCCAGCCCATAAGCTAATGGGTGATGCTCTGCAAAAGATGGGTAAAAGCAAAGAAGCCATTGGTTACTATGGTCAGGCGATCGCAATTAACCCCGATTTTGCCGAAGTCTATGCTAACTTGGGTGTTCTTTATGCTCAACAACAGAAATGGGATTGGGCAATTTTTTATTATCAAAAAGCAGTGGCCATTAAACCTGACTTTTATATAGTGTATAAATATATGGCTAAAGTTTGGCAACTACGGCAACAGCCTGAAAAAGCTTACGCCTATTTGACTAAGGCAAATGAGTTAGAAACACAAAAATTATGAATATTTTGAATACTTTATTTTCCAGGATTCTTAGGTAGTTAAAACATATTGTCTTGCCCCATGAACTAAAGGCAATAATGGTCCAGCTTGTTCTGTACCATTAACGCCCAAGTCGCTGTGACAGAGAAATATTCTTTCTTCTGCCCTACCTAAAAGATCTCGCAAAATACGCTGTAAACGTTGTCGATCCATCTCGTACTCATCTTCGCTCATCCATGTTTTTCCCTTCCATTGTTTAAGGAATAGGGGCGCAGCAAAAAGAGTTGCCGCACCACCCTGTGACCATAAAGGAGAACTAGCATCAAGCCAAAATTGCCAACGATGGGATGAGCGCAAAGAGCGATATTGAAAGACAGTAGATAGGGTTACCGCATCAGATTTGGGTGAAAATTGACGGAGGGGACGGGGATTGGCGGTAATTGTCCCGCGACGTAGCAGTTGAATAAATTGGGCTACGGTAGCGGCTTGGGTTTGGAAACTGGGTTCATTCTGTCGTAGTCGGCGATCTACTTCCCAGAAGTGTTGAGCGGTTTCGATTAATTCTCGTAATACTGCTAGTTTGTCACTGGTGAGGTATTTACTATTGCCTAAAAAGTGTTTAATCGCTTCTGAGAGGAGAATAGTTGGCGTGATAAAACTCTGTTGTTGTTGTCGAACTTTACTAGTTTCAATCCATTTAACAATTTCTTGATAAGCAGTAGTGGCTTGATGTCCTAAACGATCCCAACGGGGAAAGGTTTCCACGGGTGATAGATAAGGATATTCTGGATCGACATGATAGCAATAATCAGCAATCAGCCCTGCTCTTACAGGATCGATCTCAGAGACTAATTTACCAGCTTGGGGTTTTTGGCTAAACACCGTCAACATTTCGGCAATAGAATCCCGATCTACTAAACGACCTAAATCAGCGTAGATCAAGCCGAGTAAAGTAAGCAAACTTCTGACTAAGGGAGAACTAATAATGGGGCGTTGTTCATTGAGGGGTTTAATACCAATACCCTTGGCAGAAAGGATTTCTATGAGGCTGTAGCGAGCAATTTCATCTAAACCAGGGGCAATAATGGCTATTTCTGAAGGTTGAATTTTTTTCTGTTGAACAGCTTGAATAATAATCTCGGCAGTTTGTCGTAGTAATTCAGCACGAGAAATAGTTTGCAAAGACTGGATGGCATCTGGTGTGTTAATTAAATAAGCTTTTTCGGTAACTAAATCTACTGCGGTATCAGCAAACTCAACCGCCAAGTTATTATTAGTAGTATTATTAGTAACCGAAGATAATTTTTCCTGCTGACAGCGAGTAGCTAACCCTGCTAGATAATCTGGATCGGCATTTAAGCCCAAACGAATTTTGCCATCGGGGTTATAAGTAAAGACGGCAGATGCACCTTGATCTAGCATAAACTCAAATAAGTCACGAGCGATCGCTGGATAGTCATCTAGATCATCGGCAAAAATTGCCTGATAACGACGTTGTAAATGCTGTTGATATTTAGTATTAGGCAATAAATAACGCCAGTAGAGTTCATAAATTAGACCATAAGTTAGTAAACCCCTTTCTAAGCACCATTGTCGCCATAGTAAAAGCAGTTCTCCCATTCTTTGCCAGAGATAGCTTTGATTTTCCTGGCTTAAATCTAATCCCAACAAACCTTGCTGCAACATTACGGAGATGTCTTCCGTTGGTACACCACTAGCCCCCGCTAATTGCATTAAATCTAAGGTTTGGCGCACTAAACGATACTCATTATCTATTTCACACAAAGCTTGCCAATCTGGTTGATTACGCCATAGCTGAGTAGCTAATTCTTGTTCAGTTTCGGGGCGTAGTCTCAGGGGAAATTGGGCTTTTAGCTTTAATTCTTCAAAAATTAACGGAAAAAATAACATCACCTCATCAGTGATAAAGCCGACAGGGGTTTTACAAACTACAGGATACGTACCATCGACAGCCAAAGCAAGACGATCGTTGAATTCCCGACGGTTATTATTGTTGGCAGCAAAGACGAGAATAGCTGAGGCTAAATTCTGGGGAACAGTCTTAACTTTGGGTTTGATTAACCGCCCCCTCACCCAGCTAGTAAATTCAGTTACTAAACGAGAGGTTTTGCCTGTGCGAGTTGTTCCTGCGATCCAAAGCGATAAAATAAGCACAATTTATAAAAAAGCTATTAGCCTTTAGCTAATAGCTAATAGCTATTATTTAATCAACGTAAGTTCAAATGATCTAATAATTATTATAAACCTCGCGCAAGTCGCCAATATTTTTGTACTAGTGGATAGCGAAAAGAGTATAAACTTCCTGAAAGGTTATCCTCTTGCACCAAATAATAATCTTTCATCAACAATCTTAAAACAGTTCTAGCGGTTTCTTTGTCTTTAGTATCGGGTTCGCTTTGCAGATATTGCCACAGTCTCTGAAACGAAGTGGGAGGATTAATGGAGAGAAGATCTAAAATGTTTAGAGCATAGGGCTTTTGCACATCATTATAATAGTTATCAATCCGTTCGCGATAATGATCCATCTTCCAAAGATTTAAAGGATTACGTAGGCATTGATCTACTGTATCGATAATCTCTTCTTCAGTAATTTCGCTGTCGGCATCTTTTAGTTGATTAACTAAGTGATGGATATAAAAAGGAATGCAGTCTACAGCTAGGGCAATATCTTCGGCAGTTTTTTGGAGATTAAAAACGGGGATGTCTTCTCCTTCTAAAAGGTTAATGGTTAATTCCATCGCATCTTCTAAAGCCAATGGTTGACCATCTATGGGATACATATCGTTGGTAGGATCGTTGCTGTAGCCAGCTTTTTGCAGATTTTTAATAATATGATGCAAACCAATTGAGCCAGAAAACACCATGCGTACATCAGGATAAGTCTGACGGAGCGATCGCAATATATCTAAAACTTCCATCGCCTCTTCATCACTAAAGTTTCCCATCATATGGGAGATTTCATCCCAAATAAACACAATCTGCTTGTTTTGCAGTGTAACTAAATCTTCAATAGTTTTAGTTAGTAAAGTTTTCCAATGTTCCTCTACTACTTCGGGGAATTGATAAGCACTAAAGTGACTTCCCGTTAATTCACTCAAAAATTCCCTAACTCGTCTGGCTTTGCCTGTTTCTCTGAGATATGTTTCTGTATCCTGCCAAACTCCTTCGACAAATTCAATGGGGGTTCTGATTCCTTCTAAATCACGATAGATAGGTAACATATCTTCTGGTGGTTCAAACTTCATCTTTTTCAAGATGCTGCTTTTGCCGATCCGTCTTTCGCCACTAAAAATTAAGCTTTGTTGTCTTAATCTGTCCCAGAGATCTTTAATTAACTGCTCTCTGCCTATAACTTCTTCTGGAGATATCTGTCCCCCTGGATTGACTTTGAAGTTAGTATCTTTAAACTTAAAGCTTTCAATTTGATCGTTCCATTCCTTCTCTGGTTGAGAAGCACCATTCCAGTCAAGATTTAGTTCCTGACATAAGCGAATAAAAGTGTTTAAAGCAATAGGCTTGCAGTTAACAAATTTAGAGACTGATGAACGAGATATTTCCAGACGTTCGGCAATCGTACGTTGTGTTAATTGCTTAGTCGCTAAAGATTCTTCTACTTTAGGTATCCATTCACTGTTTAACTGTAAGGAGCTTCGTGCCATATTGCTTTACTCGTATTGTAGATAACCGCAGAAACCAAAACTGCTTTAAATTATCATAAGCAATCTTACTAAAACAAAATTGTTGAAAATCTTTGCTTTAAGATTTTCTTTGGAATAATTAATGGTTAGCTACGATACAAGCTTCAGGTGTTGTCGTATTTACGTTCACTTGTTGATAACCAGTGCTAGTTAAAAGTTGAGTAATAGTCTCTTTTGCTCTATTGTTGGCAGTGTTTAAAATACCTTCACTACAGGCAGTATTTACAATTTCTGTCAGAGTTTTTCTTTGTGCCAAAGTTTGTAGCTGGGGGGCAACATCGGGACCTAAATTGAGGAATCCGCGATCGTAATCATAAACACGGGAATGATTTACATCTATCTTGCTATCTAATATTTTGGCTGGTGGTAAATTAATTTCGATACTATCATTACTAACTTTGACATTCTTATTGGTTAGCTCACTTAAATCAACTCCAGCTCTAATTTCACCTCTAGCAATATAGAGTAATCGGGTAGTGGCTACAGGAATATCTCCTAATTTGCGAGCTGCCGAAGTTGGCACAATTTTCTCCATTTTCTGTACTGTGGTAGCCAACTGTTGAATATTTTGAATACGCTGCAAAATCAAAGCTGAATTTTCAATTTTGGCTTCAACTGGTTGAGGTTTAAATAAACTACCAATAAAGTTTAAAGCGCGATCGCTGGTACGCCAAATACTAAATAAAATAAGTAAAATAATTAGATTGATACTGCCAGCACTCCAAAAAAAAAGTTTTTGCCAAAATGGAGAAGAAGATTTAGGTGTTTTCATATATGATGCTCATGGAAATAATTAGTAATTAATAGCTAATAATTAATTTAACAATTACTAACTACCAACTACTAATTACTTTTTATTATTTAACTTGACTAAGTTATTCTATTAATAACTCATCAGCTATTAGCTCATCATCTAATCTAATATTGGAATTATCTTCGTTAATGCGAACATAAAGATTGGGAATCATTATTCCTTTACGTTCAAAACGAATCATTTGAGTCTGACCAAGATTATAGTTTTCGCTCAATTCATCTAAAGCAGTATATAGTACTTCGCCAGAGGCATCTCCCTGAATTGTTTTGTCAGGATGAAAATAGCTTCTGTAATTGGGTTCTACTACAACTACATTTGATTGGGGAATTGGTTTGATAAAATAATTGCGATCGCCTTCATTTAGTTGAGTAGAATCGTTAGCACTCACGCTAGAGATGGTTATCTGCATTAACATTACAGTCAAAATAACAATAGGCGCAACAAATCGTTTTAGCATTATAGTTCTCGTTTGAATGAATGATGTGAAGTAAAAATTGCTAAGACAAGCCAAAGTAAGCTAAATATGTGCAAACAATTTGGCTTGCTTGAATAACACTTACCAAAATCTATTGGGATTCAAAGTACTTAGATACTTTAAGTATTATTTACTATTGTAACAAAAAGTTTAAAAAAATTTATAAATATATAGTTGAGCGAGAAAATACAAAATTTTTCCAGCTAGAAACTGCTAGCTAAGTAGGTGGCGGTAGCTTATGCTAGGTCGAATAGTAAGCTCATCCCACGTCATTTATGCGTGAGATTTCGCGAAGACAGCTAATTAACGTTGTAGGCAAAAATCCCACTCAACTGGGGATTAGTCAGTCTGGAGTTAGTCATGCGATTGGCTTTGCCACCTCGCTCCGCGAGATCGCAACTTGGGAAACTGAACTAGATGTAACTCTAATTGAAAGAATTCGTGCTGGTTTAGTGCTTACTGAGTAATGCCAGAGAAATATTGGCACTTAATGAACTAATACGACAAGAAACTGCTGCCACTAAAGGTCTTAAACGCGGTACAGCTTATAGGTAGTTTACTATTTATGACTCGAACTTATTATACTGGGTTTGTGAGAAAGACCCTGCTGTAGAAGCAGTAAGATTTCATATTAAGACAGGGACAGTCTGACTTTGTAAAATAAACTAAATAAACCAAAGCAGCATTTATTATTCCAATTATGCCTGATACTCACCAGCAAAATGCGGAAATCGAATTAAATCAAGAATTATTTGTGGTTGGCATTGGTGCATCGGCTGGTGGATTGAGTGCCTTAGAAGAACTATTCAATCATTTACCTGTTGATAGTGGTGCAGCATTTGTGGTGATTCAACATCTATCGCCAGATTTCAAAAGCTTGATGAAAGAACTACTCGAACGACGTACCGAGATGGCGGTTTATCGAGTTACCGAAGGCATGGAGTTACAGCCCAACTCGGTTTATCTAATTCCTCCTGGCAAGAATTTAGTTGTAGAAGCTAATTTACTGCGTTTAGAAGAACGAAAAAAAGATAAAAATAATAAGCACGAACTTAACTTTCCCATCGATCTTTTCTTTAAATCCTTAGCTAAAAACTATGGGGAGAATTCCATTGGTGTAATTTTATCGGGTTCGGGAAGTGATGG
The DNA here is from genome assembly GCA_030064975.1 of Pleurocapsa sp. MO_192.B19. Lineage (GTDB taxonomy): Bacteria > Cyanobacteriota > Cyanobacteriia > Cyanobacteriales > Xenococcaceae > Waterburya. Next base: position 2,168 of record JASJDX010000056.1, on the reverse strand, counting down.
AACTCGTGGCTTGAGAGCAATTAATGAGGCAGGAGGAATCGCCTTAGTTCAAACTCCTGAAACCGCAGAATTTGATGGAATGCCCCGTAGTGCGATCGCCACAGGAGTAGTTAACCAGATTTTACCGCCACTAGAATTAGCGCAACTGATTTATCAGTGTATTGTCTCGCCTTTGAACACTTCGGAAACAGAATCTAATCAAGCTACTACGCTCGGGTCTTCTAATTTGAAAGAAATTACCAATCTTCTAATTGAATTAGAAAACTTGGATTTTTCTCACTATAAAACTAGCACTCTTTCACGCAGAATACATCGTCGCCGTTTGATTAACAACCTTGAGAATATACCCAACTATATTGAGCTTCTTAAGACTTCGACGAATGAAAGAGAAATTTTAGGCTCAGATTTATTAATCAACGTCACTCACTTTTTCCGTGATAAAAAAGCCTGGGAGAACTTAGAAAATAATATACTGCCAGTGTTAATCGAACAAGCTCAACCAAATGAAGAATTAAGATTTTGGGTTACAGCTTGCTCTACAGGAGAAGAAGCTTACTCTCTAGCTATTTTAGTCAACGAAGCCTTAGTAGATTCAGAAAAAAAACTTAGGGTAAAAATTTTTGCCACGGATATAGATCGCACGGCATTAGAAAAAGCGTCCTTGGGAATTTATCCCCAGTCCATTACTAATGATATTACTCCCGAACGGCTGCGTAGATATTTTGTAGTTAAAGATGATGGATATCAGGTGATGCGAAAACTACGGGAGATGATGATCTTTTCGCCCCACGACTTAACCAAGGATGCTGGTTTTACCCGAATGCATCTGATTAGCTGTCGCAACGTGCTGATTTATATGCAACCACAACTACAACATCAAGTATTGCGTAATCTCCACTTTTCTTTGATTACTAAGGGAGTGTTGTTTTTAGGAGAAGCTGAATCCGTTGGCGTGTTTGAATCAGAGTTTAAACCTTTAGACAACAAATGGAAAATTTATCAGAAGCGGCGCAATGTCAGGCTACCGATGCCCCTAAAAGCAAATTCTAGAATTTCTGCCACTTCCCTACTGCGATCTTCCTTAACATCTAGTCAAAAGCTCAAAACCGAGTCTAATAGAGAACAAAGCTTAAAACGAATTTTAGATGAATCAAACTCTGTGATGCTGCTGGTTAATCAAGATCATCGACTACTTCATGTCTGTGGTGATGCAGACAAAATATTTCAAGCTCCCGATGGAGATTTTGCCACTGAAGTTACTCAGATGGTAGTGCCTTCATTGCAGCTACCCCTAAATATTGCTTTACGCAGAGTTAAAAAAGAAAAAAAATCCGTTCTCTATACAGGAATCAAAATAAATAATGAAGATGATGTTTACAAAATCAATCTCAAAGTTATTCCTCCTGAATCAGCACCAGAAACGGGTAGCTTTAATTTAGTTTTAATAAACTATTATCCAGTTTCTCAGTCTCAACAAGGAGCGCAACCCGAAAAATTTAAAGTAGGCAATGAAGCTCAAAGAAGATTTCTGGAATTAGAGCAAGAACTTGTAGAAACCCGTGAAAATCTTCAGGCATTAGTCGAAGAGTTAGAAACCACCAACGAGGAGCAACAGGCTTCCAATGAAGAACTAACGGCTTCTAATGAAGAACTGCAAAGTACTAACGAAGAATTGCATTCGGTTAACGAAGAACTGCATACAGTCAATATTGAATATCAAGGGAAAATTCAGGAACTAACCGAACTGAATAACGATATTGATAATTTACTTAAAAGTACGGATATTGGAGTTATCTTTTTAGATCCAAAACTAAAAATTCGTAAATTTACTCCAGCTGCCACCGAAGCGATCGCCTTACGTCAGGCAGATATAGATCGCCCTTTAGAAGAACTTTCTTATAAAATTGACTGTTGCGATCTGCTTAGATTACTTCAGGATGTCTTAAAAAATAAAAAATTTATCGAAAAAGAAGTCAAGCTCAAAGAAAAAGACTTTTATTTCTTGATGCGGATTCACCCTTATCAGACAGAAGACGGTCAAGACGAAGGAATTGTAATTAGTTTTGTTCAAATTAACGAGATTAAAAAAGTTCAACGACAGCTAGAACAAACTTTAGGCACATTGCGCTCGCGCGAAACTGAACTAAGTCAACTCAATCAAAAATTAG
>JASJDX010000571.1 GCA_030064975.1 Pleurocapsa sp. MO_192.B19 | reverse complement strand
AGGAATACCTGTGCACCGATCCCGTCTCGATTGGATTCCACCCCTTCTAGGTCAATCTCCAGCCAGTTATTGTTATTGCCTTGGTTGCGGAACAGCTGTTGAGGACCATCTGTAGCAGCTCCAGCCCCATTGGTGACAAACAAATCTAGAAACCCATCGAGATCGTAGTCAGCAGTCACAACTTGATCGCCTCGTCCAATAGAGGAACCTGCTGCCCCACCAGCATCTGGGACAGCAATGAAGGTGCCATCTCCCTGATTCTCGTAAAGGAGATTGGGCAGATTGTTATCATCAGTCCCTCTAACGACATAGATATCCACGTCCATATCGTTGTCCAGGTCACCAGCAACAACACTCTGTGCATCAGAATTCGAGAAATTATTTATTCCTGCCTCATTGCTACTGTCTATCAGTCCCTGGTCACTATTCAACAGCAGACGGTCATTTCCTCCTCGTGCCAAGTAGAGATCGGGGCGGAGATCGTTGTTGAAATCAGCAGCTGCTAAATCATTGGCAATGAGACCGGGATTGGTTAAAAGACTAGTAGTTATGTCAGCAAACGGTGTCGAGCTTGTATCTAAAATGACTTGAGCTGGGGGAAGGATCAGTTCCAAATTGCCATCCCCAGTTAAATCGGACAGGACGCCATACTGGATCGTCTGTGATTGAAGTTCGGAGGGAAGCGTAGTTAAACCAACATCTTCAAACCCATCCCCAGTCTGGCGAAAAACGGTAACTGGGTTAATACCGTCAGCTCTTTGTGTAGCTCCATGAAATAGATCAAGCAAGCCATCATTGTCGAAGTCCCACCAGACAGGAGTCTGTGCTTTCGCACTGTCATAGTTCAGTCCCAGTGTTCTCGCTTGGTCTTTGAGTACACCTTCATCATTGATGTAAAAGAAATTAGGCTCACTGTCTGGTGGAAGATTCTCCTCTCCCAATACACTTGTATTTCCCTCTCCTCCTACGAGCTGTATTAAATCCTGGTCGCCGTCGTTATCAAAATCGGCCCATGCCGACCCATGAAAATCGCCTGAAAGTTCTTCTGCTAAGAATACTTCAGCCGTGACATCTGTAAAGCTTCCGTTTCCTTGGTTGAGATACAGAGTACGGCCGCTGCCAAAATGATTATTTACCCACAGATCTGGGAAGGAGTCATTATTAAAGTCCCCCCAAGCAGCACCGTAGCTCCTTCCAGCAAAAGCAATACCTGCATTACTCGTTACTTCTTTAAATGTAATAGCCATAATTTTTTTATCAAAAGTTTTTAGTTTTTGGTTTTTAGTTTTTAGTTTTTAGTTTTTAGTTTTTAGTTCTAAGGAAAGCTACTAAAAACTTAATTGAGTTTAAAACTCTACTGCCTTGTAGTGTCTACAATCAGGTAGGGTTCAAGACCATATTTGATTAGACTAATAACTAATTCACTAACATTCGTTTCAAAGTTAACAACTGGTCACTGGGAATATTTTTCAATTCCTGCACATAACCATCAGACCAAAAAACTTTTATCGAATCCACATTTTGATGTTGTCCGAGTCCGAAGTACAAGCGATAATGACCTTGTGAAAAGTGAGAGCCTTCTGACTGACCGACAGCCTGAAGCTGAACGCCATTAGGGGTGACTACTTCAACCTGTGCTCCAATAGCTGGCCGATTTCCACGTGGTCCAACAAGTTTAATCTCAAGCCAGTGGTTTGTAGCACCAATATTGGGATAAAGAACCAATGTCGATATTGAGTCCTTGATGAGAGATTTTTGGAAAATCTTGCTAAATATTTTGTTGAATATCTCTTTATAGCTATAATTGTGCTTTGTCGCTATTAGTAAATCGCGCGAACCATCGTTATTGGCATCAAACCAGGTAGATATAGCTTCAACTAATGCAGCAGATTTACTTTCAAGCAGGTGTGTTGCTTCAAACAAGTGGTCTTGATGCTGGCGATATAACCCACCAGGGACAACGTGTAAATCCATTAAGCCATCATTATCGTAATCCACCCAGTTGGCAGTTAAACCTCTAGCAGGCAATCCCATTTCTGTTGGCTTAACTACTTTGTAAGTTCCATCAGTATTTGTAAGTAAAGCATTTCCCTTTGATGAAGCAAAAAATATATCTAAATAGCCATCTGCGTCGTAATCGGAAATTGTCAGCTTATTGCTATCGCCAAATTTTTCAGTTACATTTCCAGGATTTGAACCTATTAATTGAGGTTCAAATTTCCCCGATTGGTTGACATATAGCCAGAACGCTTCAGAGTCTACCCAAAAAAAGTCAAGATCGCCATCTCGATCGGCATCAAGCCAGACAAAAGAGCCTCCATTGGGAATATCTAGATTTACATCCGCTGCTACATTGAGAAATTTCCCCTCAGATTGTTGACGGTAAAGTTGATTAGGATAATCTGATTCAGTTGACCTTGCAGGCTTGAAACAAACGGTGTAAAGGTCGAGAAGACTATCATTATCATAATCAACCCAGGCTGTTTGGAGAGCTGGACAGCCATCCTTAATGATGCCCGAGCGATCTGCGCTTTCTTCATAATGAAGACCATCATGATTGAACAACAATTCGTCGGTATAGCGCTCGGGTAACGTCTTCATTCTTGCCCTGAGACCACCACGAACAGCGAAGACATCAATCATTCCTTTTCCATCGAGGTCAGCCCAAGCCATGCCATGACGATCCCTCAAATAGAAGACAAAGTCATGAGACTTTGGATTGACCCTTTGATTGCCGATGTATACCTGTTCCAGGGGCATGTGGTCATTAAGCTTAAAAGAAATAGGAATGGCCTGGTTAAAGGGACCAAGCACTAAACGACCGTCATGACTTTGTGCTGTAAATTTGGTAGTTGATGCTGTTGCTCCTGTGGATAGTTGATCTTCTTTAATCTCTACGGTATAACTGCTCTCCTGTATTACCTCCATTGGTGCAGACAGATCAATTGAACCACTTAATGAATCGATCTTGTCGGTATGATAGTTCTTAATAACTAAGTTTCTTCCCTGCCAAAAAATATAAAGTCCTGAAGCTTTAATTAAAGGATCGCCAGAAGGCTCTAAACCTGGAAATTCAGGCTGCTGATCGAGACCAAATTGAGAGATTGCATTATCAGTAAACTTGCCACTACCTTCACCGAGCAGCAAGTATTGCTTGTCACTATGGTTGGAAGTAAATATATCGAGAAAATTATCTGAATTGATATCGACAACTCCAAGATCGAATAGAGCCTTCACATTTGTGAGTATGGGACTATAAGTAAACCAATGCTTACTCTTGACCGAGAGATTCAACTCTTCTTGGGCTGGTTGTTGAATTAGGTAACTAGCAGCAACAGCAATAATACACGCAACAATGGCTAAAATTAGTTTAGATACTGTCCGCCATGATTTAAAGAGCTTAGCCATAAATCTGGAAAAATTTAATCCGAAAATAGAGTACGAAAAAGTCGATCAAACTAAAACTTTGCTAGGTATATCCCCCATATATCCGTAAAGCTCTAGCTCTGTCTTGGTAATTTTTTCAGCAGCTTCAATTTCTTGAGCATCTCGTCTTTTGTGGATGCCAATCGAACTCGATCTAGCCTGCTTAAATCGTTGTCGAAGTCGATCATTCATCGTGCAGCCAAAGTGTTTAACTACTGCTTCTCCATATTTGAGGGGATCGCTAACTAGATCTTCATATCTCAACAACATAACCCTACCACTGGCAATGACATCGGGACGAGCAAAGAAATCGTGGCAGCGGCGAACCATTGCTTTCCACATCCAGATCGCTCGGACGTAGGGTGTACAGGCAAGAAATTCTTCTTCTCTACCGTCCTCAACCCACCAAGGTATGTAGCGATGGTCATATAGCCGACCCAAGGGCATTTCCGCTGTGCGCAGAGTCATTAATTTTTCATCAGTAAGTATTTGATATTTGCGTATCAGAGAATCAGCACAATCTCTTCCATCTCTATAGATATGGACAATGCGACAATTAGGCAAGGAATTATAGGTAAATTCTGGAGCAAAACTAAGAAATGGCTCTTTGTAAACTATACGTTGAATAACTCTTTTTCTCTGAAGAGCTTGAACAAACTCTTTGGTTGTCATCCCTTGGGTGAGCCATCTATGTACCAAGCCAACTCTCGCTTTATGTATTGATTCAAGAAAATCCTGTAGGGAAAACTCAAAACTATTGGAAAGACACTGGTAAATGTCTGCTGAGAGTGATTGATTAACAATATGGGGTATTGCAAGGGGAAGTAAGTGACCAGAAATACATTCAGAATAGGGTAGAGGATTTAAAGCATCAAGTAAAAAAGTTGTGCCCGATCTAGGACAACCTAAAATGACATTGTAATCAACATTTATTGAGTATTCAAACTGTTTTTTAACAGCTTTAAAATCAGGATTGCTTTTGGAGTTATAAGTTATAGATTCAGTCTTCATGTGTCCTATTTGCGTACGATTATATTGATTGACATAAATATTTAATAAACTTCTCCTCGCCTCTCCAGTAAGGCTAAGGTGTATACACAAGTACTCAAAAAAACCAAATTAGTGGTTTTCGCCCCCCTAGCCCCCCAATTCTGGGGGGAAAAAGAGTTAGTAAGTCCCCCAAAGTTGGGGGATTTAGGGGGCTAAATTCAGTCATTCAGTCTAAAACCAGACAGATAAGTACTTGTGTGTACAGGGCAGCCTGTAAGGAGGAAAATAAGAAGAGCAGATTGATTGAGCAAGGAAGTAATTAACAGACCAGAACTTAACAGCGTAACAGTTTAGCTTATGCCAACCATTCAGAAAGATCTCTTTGGATAAGCTCTTGCAGCTTTAAGATATCCTCTCGGTAGATGTCAATTAACTCCTGACGAATCTCTGGTGATAGAGTTGGTTTGGCTCCTAGATTACGCTTGAGTATGCTTTTAGCAATACTCAAGCGTAGCTGTTTAGAAACAAAAGGCTTAAACACAGTTTTGATGGGATTTTTTGTAGTAAACAGATCTTGTAAAAATCTACTTTTGGGAATTCCAGAGATATTCTTTCTAGTTAAATCTGGGGTAAAAGTATCATCTACACCTAGGAAACGATAAATGTCTTCAACTACATCAATAGTCTTAGTTTCAAGATCTTCGTAGAGATATATTTTAATTTGTTCTCGACTAAAAGTATCGAAATATCGCTTTACCTGAGCATAATAAAAACCGACTTGCTTGTAGTACCAACAAGGCCACTTCTTTTGGTTTATACGCTTATCTTCTTCTCGAAGTGCTTGCTCAAAATTAAGCTTCTCGTCACCATCTCGGACTAAATAGCAGAAAGCAGAAAAAGCTCTTTCTACTGGATTCCGAAGTATGGCTATGAGTTTGACATCAGGTATGTATTGTTTAATACGTTCAGGAGTCTTAGGAATATAAAGATATTCTGTAGAGGCTTCACCAATAGCCACTTCATTCGATACTTCTTGAAACAAAGTGCAATAGTCATCGAAGCTTAGTGGCACACTGTAACGTTCTCGAATTCTACACATACCTTTTCTTGAAGCATCTCCGCGATGTTCTGTAAAAAGTTCTGGAGCAAAAAATCTTGGCTCCTTTATGGGGCTCATGTAAATTTGTGGATGTTGTTTCAGATAGGAATAAACTGAACTAGTTCCAGCTTTTGCAGTACCAAT
>JASJDX010000570.1 GCA_030064975.1 Pleurocapsa sp. MO_192.B19 | reverse complement strand
TGAATGTGCGATGATTCAGAAAAAACCTTAAAAGGTCAAGATAATCAGAACCCAGTTGCTTTCTCAAGAAAAAGTAGTTTCTCAAACGAGAACCTTCGATTTTCCACTAAGGAACTGGCTCTGGGGGTTGATTTCATTGCCGATTCTACCGCTTCCTTCACTGAGAGAAATTTTTCGGAAAGTTGCTTGTAAAGATGATTCCACTTCTGCCAATAGAGGTTCGTGGAAAGGGACTTTTTCATTAGTAAACAAACTTGTCGCACCTGTTCCAGAGGAATCTTGAAGTTTTGGGCAATAGAGGCTAGTTTCTGGTCAAGAACTGACGCAAAAGCTAATAAATTCTCTTTTTGATTGGATAAAGCCACTCTTAGGCCTTTAATCCCTTTGTGTACCTGGGATTCTCTGCGTTCAAGTTCTTCAATAATGAAGTTCATTAATTCCATTCTTTCAAACCACTCTGGTCCTGCCAAGGATAAAATATCAATTCTGAGCCAATACAGGAGAATGTTAATTTCTTCGGCTAAATTTAGCAGTTCTGCTTCATTTTTGCGAGCTTGAGTTAACAAGCGCTGATAATTGATTCCCTTTTCCCTTTAATTTAGCTGCCTCCATCTTCTGTTCTAGCTTTTCTCGTTGGGTTGTGGCTCCCTGAGCCTTTTTAGCTAAATTACGGCATAAAGCGTCACATTGGTCAAACATATGCCAGACATCACCGTGACAAGGAATATTCTCCCAAGCCGCTTTTTGTCCCGCTCTAATTCCCTTTCCCGCATCCGCTATCGTGTAGTCGGGATTCAATCCTTGTTGCTCCAATTCCAGTAGATAATATCCCCAAGTATCTTCATCTCGATGCTCCACTGCTTCTAAGAGAAAGCAGTAGGTAGAATCAGCATCTACTCCTGTCAATACGGGTCGAGACCCCTGGAAGAGTTCATCTAGTAAAGCCACATCAATGGATGATAAATCTTGAGCTTGATTAATTTTTCGGGCTTTTTGCACTGCTTCCATTACTCGGTTGTGAATCGTGCCGATACTTACAGAATAATCGAATAAATCTCTTAATAGCTCGACTATACCTCGTACTTGAACTGTGACCTCCTGAATTCAGAAGTCAGAATTCAGAATTCAGAATTAGGATACAAACTTGCTTTTCTGAACTCTGAACTCTGAACTCTGAACTCGAGCGAAGCGACTTGGCAGATGAGAATCAAGGCTAAAATCAACTGACATATCCATTGTTGTGTAATGGGAAGATAATACAAGACTTCATTCTCCCGCTCTGACTTTTCCAAAGCTTGATTCAATGCTTCAATAGCGATTGCGCTCCGCGCACCAGCAGAGCTGATTGGGCGGAGCCCACCGCCAGAGGCGATCGCTTTCTGTTGATAGATAAATTTCCGACTAACTTGTTCTTGGTTGGCTATCTGGGTTATGGGTTCTTGTTTGGTCAGAACTTTAACAGCTATTTCCTGACGATGACGAGGTTGAAGTCGAGAAGCAACAGAAGAAGATAGATTCACTCGGTTTACTGATAGTTTGCCTGATTTTTAGTAATTATTTACTATTGCTCATTTCTCCAGGTTTAGCAATATCTTAGAACATATGTATTGTTTGATTGCACAATCTTCTCTCAAAGTGTAACCTCGTTTTGAACAACACCAGAAAAAGCGTCAAGCATTTATTTCTACCTTGAATTTATATATGTAATTGATTTAGAACTTAATGGTTATTTGCGAGGACTAACCAAAGAACCACTTGGGAGTATCAAATCAGATTAAGGGTTGTTAGATTCCAATTAATCCAAAGATCTTAATGAAACTTAAAACTCAAACTTTCTTCGTTTAAATTAACAATTCTAAATATGTTTTTTGATGTAGATAAAAAGCATTTAGAATTGAACTCAATCTTTAGGATATACATAACCTGGGGAAATTAATGTATTAATTATTACATGATTAGTTGTTAAGTAAAATAACAAGTAAAAGCTCGCGATCGCTATGGGTTCATAGTATATGGTTGGGATTAAATTCAATACTAAGCAACGCTAAAGCTCATGATTTTTTTGACTACTCATGAGCTTTGATGGTTTTTTATGCCAGTAAAAAGTTGTTCCAAGTTTAATACTTATTGAATAAGCTATTTTAAAACTGGTCTGTTTTCTATTGCCATTAATAGAATAATTCCCCCACTGGAAATTATTAATAAAAGTCCGAGCCATAGAGATTGAATCAAACGGTCAGAAGTTTGTAAGTTCATAAGCGTAAATCTCTAGTATTAAAGACGGTATTTTCTCAATATTAAGAAAAGATTAATTATGCGATAATCAACTTAACAAAACTTAATTTATCCTTCCAGATTTAAATTTAAACATTAAGCTTGAAGCGGGTACCAACTTAAGCCGAAAAAAGACCTAGGGGCAAGGGATTAACTTCTTGTGCTTTGGATGAGCGTCGGGCCACAGGGAGCTCACCCATATAGTCAACAATCCACTCGAATAAGTCAGGAAAACAATGGTCAAATAGCCGTTGGGCTGCGGTGGTGCCATCGGCTCTCTTGAGGTCGAAATTGTGGATGATGGTGAGGACCTTCAAGGTTGGTTCACTCAACCCTCGCCCCCCATGGTGAAGTCTGGATAAATAGCCATTTCGTCCTTCAACAGCCGAGGAGGTGCGTTGATATTTGGCACACATCCATTGAGCCCACTCAATCCACTGTTGACCTTGTTGGACACCTATCTGCTGGGTAAGGGCATGAGCTGCCAAATGCTCATAGGCTCTGTTTGCAGCCTGTTGATACTCCCGTTTGAGGTCACGATGACGAGTTTTGTCCGCTTGCTGCTGCCATGCTTGCCCAGGGCAATAGCACCGTGAGTACCCACTGCTGAACCTCCAGCCGACCGGTTTTGAGGGTGAGGGCTTCCTTAACCCATCGCCACCAGGCTTGAATTCCTTGGGCCATCGAGGGAATTTGCTGCTCGAAGGTGTCAATGGCTTTGGTTGCCTTGTTTCCACCGTAGCTGTAGGCCAGGGTGGAGAGCTGCTCCAGGGGAGTGCTCAAGCACGTCGATAGCTCACCAAACAGCTGCCACTCCAGGGTGAAGAGATTGAACGGATGAATCGCGAGGGTAATGGTCTGGAGCGCTTGATGGTAGGTATTCTTGTCCTCTTCCAGGATTGGCTGCTGGGCCTGGAAGGCATCAATGGATTGCTGTAAGTCCTGGCGTTTGGCGTCATTGGTGGCTTGGGCATATTTCTGTTGCAGCGTCTGGGTCTTTTTGTTGAATTGACTCACTTGACGGCCGATGGCGCTGCCGATGGGTTGAGCTAATGCTCGCAGGGCATGAAATAGGTCGGCGACACTTACACAGGCCAATCCCGATAGGGCTAGTTTAATTAGTGCTGGGGCCCCATCGCTGACCATGAAGTGGCACTGCCACCCTGGAAGAAGTCCACCACTGCTGAATCTGGGCGCTCCAGGTGGCGTAGGTCCGATTGTCACATTCGACCTCCGTAAAGATCTAGCCACTGGCTAACTCCACCAACACCAAGATCGGTAGACCAAAGAAGGTCTCGTCTCCACCTACACAGATGCCGTGACCTTCACGGGGTTGGCAATGCTCATCTTGAGCAGCTTGATAGGCTTCAATGGCATCACGCATCTGTTGCTTCAACTTGCGCAGGGAACTGGCGGATGTACCCACATGATGATTCAAGTGCACGGCTTCAAAGAATTCTGAGAGACTCTCAGCACCGATGCCATGCTTGATGCCGAAATAGTACACCACACCCAACACCAACACCTTTAGCCATTGACTACCCACGGGAGTTTCCCACCACAATGACTCTGGGTGCTGGTTACGGCGGGCAATGGCCTGTTGATGGCGATAGACACTGCTGATGGTCAGACCGGTGGCCAAGGCGAGCCCTTGAAGCCCTTGACTCCCTTTGGTCTGAATGCATTCAGCCACTTTTTGACACCCAAGAGCGTATACTGAGACTCATCGTTACCTCTATTGCTTTACAAAGGTACGATATCGCTCCCTGGGACATGTCTCAGGGATTTTTCGCTCCCCTGGTGATTTCTGAGCAAGAGTTTCCCCTTTTTAGGCATTGTCTAAAAATTCCCATACAGGACTTGCAAGGTTAGGCGAGCGCCCCATCATGAACAGAATAGCCACAAATGCTTGATTTTTCATAGCTGCGCTCCGACAGGAAGCCCCAAAGCGGCTTTCTACAAGCCAGATGTCAGTAGAGCACAAACTTTCCTAGAAGGTTTATGAAATGCGGTTTTCAGCCGATATTCCCTAGGGCTAGAAACTAGGGTGTATCAGCGAATGGGCGAGAGCGCTTTTCGCTCTTGGCGATCGCCCTTATTTTGAAAGAAAGTAAGAAGCTTGGTGTTAGCGTATTATTTACGCTAACCACTTTTTTCTCGACTTTTCTTAACCGATACCCATTCGGTTTAAAATCACTGCCATTGTACTTGGGGACGGAGTTTGACTCTCACTATATCCTTTTATTCCATTGGGGATATTCTTTCCCAGAAATCACCTAACCGTTCACGTTGATAGAGACACGCTCAATGCGCGGTTGATTTTTCGCCTTATGTTGGTAGCCCTTGAAGCGCAAAATAACCAAAAGAATATGAATAGATCGGTTCTAGAAACAACGAAATTTGCGTTGCTTGGTGGTATTTTAAGCACTATTTTCCTAGAAATTTTAGTTTATTCGGTTGATTTATCAACAAGCAATAATTGCCTGAGCAACTGGACAATACCACTAATAATGCCATTATTATTGGTTCTCTGGATCTGTGTAGCTATTGAAGGTATCACCATGCTAATCTGCTTTGGCGAAGATGATGTTTATGCCTATCTTTCTAACGATCTAATTGGGTTGGTTATTGGTGGTTACATCGGTATAAGCGTATTAGAAGTTCAGTTTTTACTCTGACTAGAGACTAACCCCCAACAACGCTGACAGCTTCTGCTTCTGAATTCTTCTAGAGTAAATATATCCCGCTGCCAGCATCACTTCATCGTAGGTTTCAACTTCTTTGAGATAACCAGAGGGATAATGTTCAATCCACATCACTTTAAAAGGGGCTAGACCAAACTGATAACACACCAGATTAATTAACGTTGGTGCTTCATCAGTAATAGAGCGACCAGGATTATCAGGCAACTCAGAAACGATAATCAGAGAACGATTGAAAGAGATCTTATATAGCCTTAAGCGACAATGACAATTTCCTTTGGCGGCCTCAGAGTACCAGGTAAACACAAAATCGACATTTAAGATAGCTGGAGATTCAGAACGATTCAGTTGTCTTACCTCCCGCTCAAGCCAATTAGGATAGGCAAATTTTAGGACACAATGTCAAGACCTGCTAACTAACGTTGTATTTTTTAACAGTTCGAGATGTAATAGCGAACTATGGTAACAAGATCATTATTTATTTCTCCGCCAAAAAGCAATCAAGAATTAGCGAACATGGTTCTATCTTCGCTGCGATAACCCGATAGTTTGGTTTCTAACCACAAAGAAATATTTTCCTTGATCTGGAGATAATCATCGGGGATAGACTCGGCTAAGATTAACTTTCTCAGCTCAGGTTTGAATTGGTTAAAAAGCTCTTCAAGCATTGAATCAAAATGCTAAAA
>JASJDX010000569.1 GCA_030064975.1 Pleurocapsa sp. MO_192.B19 | reverse complement strand
GCCGAGCGTATAATTAGAATTATTTAGCCAGAGTCTTGTCAAAACTGTGCGTAGAATGGGACTTTTACGTCGAGTTTTGGCTGACTGAACGTATAATTCGCTCCATATGCAGCAATTATCTCCTAAAAAACTCGTCGTATAATTAGCAGCACTTTTTGTCGTTGTTTTGAAATTACGATTAGGGAGTACTTATTAATAAATCTTGAAAGCCTCATGAGATAACGATTTCAAGATTTTATCTCATCGAATTATACGCAAGCGCGTTGTTTTCTGGTCGTTTACTATCGGATCGCCATCACGCTCGATTTCGACTGTACAGGTAGCGTAGATCGAGAGCGCACCCAATATTTACTTAAAATCCCAGGTCGTCAACTTCATCCACCTTAACCTCTTCATCCGACTCAAATTCACTATCAACTTCCTCCTCGGAAATAGAATCATGAGTCGAAGAATTATCTTGACCTTTTACCATAGCAGGTAAAGTAGGATAGATTCCCAACTCAGCATATTCGCGAATCGCTTTGGCCCATGCCTCGCATTCATTAGCACAGCGAATCGCCATTTCGCGAAATCCAGCTTCATTTCTGTCCATCGCAAAGGGCAAAAAGCGACCCTGTAAAGTAATCGATGCCAAATCTTGCACCTTTGTAGGACCTTTCTGAAGGTGAGCCAGAACTCGTCCCAGACCACTGGTTGATGCAGCACGGAGTTTTAAATGTTTGTCATTTCCCATCGCTGATTACCTCTCCTGTATTACGGTCTAAAATTAGATTGAGGTCATATTTAACAAAAGGTACGAAGAACCCCCAGACATCGGCAAAACGAACCGCCAAAGACTCTCTCATAAACCTTTCCTTCCTGGGATCTTTGCCGTACAGTAAGTATCTTTTTAGCTCGTTAGCAGAGTTAGTGCAGAAACATTTAGCCGACAGAGAATTAACGTAGCTAGAAAAATGATTAGAGAGCAGATCGCAACTTCCACCTGCCAAGACAAACGCATCAATTTCAGATGTTCGCGGTAAAGTTTCTGACAACCAATTCTTCAAAAGACTCCAGTATTCATTCAGACTAAGATCGTAGGCATTCTTAATTTTTTCCATCTCTTTTTCCACCAATTCAGAAGGAGCAGATTTAACTAAAGAAGCAAAATTAATCGTTGCACTCGATTCTTTGTAACTAAAATAAGTTTGATTGTTACCAACTCTTCCGTATGATTCCTCAAATTCACTCGACATCGCCTTTAAGATATCCGACCGCGTCATTGAGGGAATTTTCTCAATTAATTTATCGAGTAAAGTATAAAATCCCAGATCCGTCGTCCCACTCTCTGGTTTACTTACCGTTCCTCGACGGAAAAACAAACAGCTAGTATTACGATAACCGAGCATAACTACCGCCGTATTGCCTTGATGAAAATAATCAGCTGACTCACATCTATTCGTAAATTTAGCAATGCCATACCCTTCAGGCTTACATGAAAAGCTAGAAAGCTTAATTTTCAATAGTTGGGCTTGAAACCAAAAACTCGACAAAGCGGTTTTCAATTCACTCGACCAATCGTGTGAAGAGCGATATTCACTGTAGGGAAGTAAGATTCCCAACTTCAATTTAAAGTTATTGCCTAACTTTTCCCTTTGGGCGATCGCTCCTACAGCAGCCAGAATCTTAAACGGTAGAGATTCATGCTTGAGTTTTTTGATACTGGCGGTAGCCCGATAATTACTCGCCACAAAACCCACCGCATGACATTCTCCAGATTTGGACAATCTCACCCAGGCATTATCTTCAGGTTGACCCATACCGTTATCAATCGGCAAGGATTTAGCACTCTCTCTCGGTAAAGTAAGGTACTCCGCTCCCATCGTCATCCACTTCACCGTATCTGAGTTGACAACGTAGAGAATCTTCGATAGTGAAGTACCAGGGTCAACAACTAGCTTGAGAATCGGTTTCGGTTTCGATTTGGCTTTTGGTTTTGACTCAGCTAAATTATCTTGCTCGATCTTATCAAAGGTCATCTTATAAAAGATTTTTTAATTACAATATTAGATTGCCCAAAAACACCTCTTTTCTTAAACTACAATCGAAGCGTATTAATAGTTTTTTTTTGGTTATTAGACGTTACTAAACCGTGTTGTATTGCCTAAATAATTTAATTTAATAGCTCGATGTAGCCGAAAATTGGCCAATAAGCGATAACGTTTAGCACGCCTACGCGACGTAAGGTAACAATCTGTTCGCTCAGAGCTAGTCTAAAAAGTCTGTTTAAGCTGAATTTTTGGCTATTGAATTGAAGAAACACAGTTTATAAATAAACTGAATTAAACTGACGGCAATTGAGTTAGATATTTTCTCGGAAAAACCAAATCTTTAACTAGCAATTCAAATCTTTTTATTAGCTTCACCTAATTAGTTATTGCCAATGTTAGCCTCGATTTAACTAATACAAAGTGTGCTTTTTTAGTTGTCTAAGCCAGCCGACCCTTTTGTACATACAAACTAGGAATTTTAATCCTAATTGGGGTCGGGCTGGTGGGGGGAAGTTTCCCCCTCAACCCCCTCTGGCAGTAAGTCAAAGAATTTAACTCTCTAGTTAGTTCTATAGATAAATTATTGAGAGAAAAAATCATATTATATGTCTAAAAAAAGTAATAAAACTAATATTGTCAATATCCGAGTTACCAATGAAGAAAAACTAAATTGGGAGCTATTTGCCCATGCAGAGGGTATGAAAACGTCTCAGCTAGCTAGGTACTTGTTGAATAAATATTCTACTGGCTATGCTTGTGATCGACGATCGCGACAGGAATTCAATCGGCAGGTAGCTCGTATTGGTAACAATTTAAATCAGATTGCTCGTTGGGCTAATACTTATAAAGGTGCAGCCGAAGCGACTCAGGTGATTGCCAGTTTAAAGAGAATTGAATCGGCTCTGCTTGCTCTTAACCATCGTGCTGGTTAAGTTTTTTGCCAGAGGTACGGGTGGAGGAAGAGGACCTGTTGAGTACATCACTCGTAGAGATGACCCCAAGACAAAGAAGTTGCGTTCTCCTGCCCCAGAAATTCTTAGAGGTAATCCAGATATCACTCGTAGATTAATTGACTCAGTAGAATTTAAACACAAGTATCGCAGTGGCGTACTCAGTTTTGCTCCAGATGATGCTCCAACTGACCAACAGATTGAAGCAGTAATTGATTCTTTTGAGAAGTACGCTTTTGCAGGACTTTCTAAGGATGCTTACAACATCCTTTGGGTCAAACATACTCATACAGGAAACGGCAGAGTAGAACTACATTTTGTCACTCCCAGAGTCGAACTGTATACGGGTAAAAGTCTTAATATTGCTCCTCCAGGCTGGCATGGGTACTTTAAACCCTGGCAAACATCTTGGAACATCAAACAGAAGTGGGCCAGACCCGATGACCCAGAGCGTAAGCGTATTTATGAACCTGGTTGGCAAGCTTTAATCAATGCTGACAGAGAAGCCAAAGGTAATAAACCCATTGCAGATACGAGAAAACTCCTTACGGAGTATGTAATGGATCGAGTCGCAGCAGGGTTGATTAGCAATCGCGATGAAATTATCGCTCTGTTTCAAGAAGAATTGGGTCTAGAGATTACTAGGGCAGGTAAGAATTACATCACCGTAAAAGACCCCGAAACAGAAAAAAGATATCGTTTAAAAGGAAAACTTTATGAAAGAGAATTTAGACCTGAATTCCAGGCTACAACAAAAACTAACGACCGAGAGGGAGTTAATTCAACAACTAACTCATTTGAGTTACAAGCAGTTAGAGAAAGAATTAGAAGCAATTACCAGTACCGCTATAAATACCATCAAAAAAGATATGGAGCGTCAAAACTTGGTGATGACAAAGATGCTGGGCAAGTTTTGGCTCACACCAGCCGCTTTGGGGTTGAGCCTTTGTCTGGGTATATTTGGCGGCAGTTGGGTAGTAACGCAATACTTATCGAGTCGGATAAGCCAGAAACAGGAGACATTGGATTATCTGGACGATCGAATCAACTCTCAGCTAATAGAGTTGAGACAGCAACAACAGACTTTGAATTTACTACAAAAGTCAACGGGGGGGATAACTATCAGCAAAACGGACAATGGAACATTTCTGACTCTCCCGACCAACTCGACTCTGACCCCTGGTTGGCAATGCCAGGGAAAACCCTGCCTGAAATTGGAGTAGACAATGAGCGAACTAGAAAACAGATTAATGACTGCTTTAGAAGCGCTAGCACAGCAGTACAAGCAGGACATGATGAATTTATCCCACAAATACAGCTCGGACATGAATCGGTTAGAGGCGCAGAACAAGAAGCTTCAACAGCAAGTGACGGACTTGAGCAAACAAGTGCAGGGCTTGAACGAGCAAATCGAGAAGTTGAACAGATCCAACAGCAAACTAATCGATTTCTTTCAAGAAGCAGAGGAGCTTTAAAGAAAAAGAGAGTCAAGCAATTAGAGAGGTTTAAAACAGAAATTAATCTGGTTGAGTACGCGACTAGTATCGGCTATGAGTATCTTCAACAAGAATCTAGCGCGAATAGTGCGGTGCTGCGTCATAATTCAGGAGACAAGGTATTAGTTGCTACCGACACCGACGGACAGGGTATTTATTTCTCGCTTAATAATGATGGCGATAACGGTACGATTATTGATTTTGTGCAGCATCGTCGTAATTTTAGTTTGGGAGAGTTGAGAAAAGAGTTACGTCCTTGGTTAGTACATGGCGAGTGCTCTGCGGTAGGGTTAACTGCTAAGCCTGAACCTACCAATCGAGATAGAATCAATGAATGTTTAAGCAAGTTGAAAAATCTCAATCAGCCTTCACCCCAGGTATATAGATCTCAACCAAAACAGAAGAAACGAAGTCAATTGGAACTTTAATGGTTGTTGAATTATTGTAAGATAGATTACGCAAGGGGATTAAAAGACAGCCATAGACCGAATTAGAATAAAGTATTGAAATCAATAGAAGCGGAGCGCAGATATGGTAGATAAAATTGCCTTCCAAAGTATTGGCGGAGTAGAAGGAATTTATTTGCCCTCAAAAGAGAATCCTAAATATGGAACGCTACTTACTGACTATGGAATCTTTCCCGCAGAAACATCTAAACGAGTTAGAGAGAAGCTTTTCAAAAAAGCAGATAGTAATAGTGATAAGTCTTTAATTGAGAAGCGGTTAAAATTTTTAGCCTGGATCAAAGGAAGTGACGAGTCTCCTTATTACAGTCTAGATTTACGCTCGATTCACGACACGTGGGATGACTGGATTAAAGAGGATAATAGGTTTCACCTCCAAGGCTTGATCTCTGAGCGCACACCAGAACGAGTGTTACTGAGGATTCAACGCAACCACTGGCAAGGGATTACCCCAACTGAAATCGAACAGAGTATTTCTCACCTACAAATAAAAAATTGTCCTAAAAATGTGAAAAAGTCTCAATTTTGGTATTTCAGAGTCTCAATTGTTGATGGAATGCTGCACTGCACCGAAAGCCAGCAGCTAGCTAATGCCAAAGATACTAAAAGGATTTTAAAATCGTGGGCTACCGAACCTGTAGAGTTCTCTCGCTATAAAGAAATACTCAA
>JASJDX010000055.1 GCA_030064975.1 Pleurocapsa sp. MO_192.B19 | reverse complement strand
ATGACTATGTAGGTAAGAAAAGATTAATTAAAATTGATTGGTTGGTAACCAGTCGCGCTAATCCAAAACGGGATTGGAATTGGTACTCGCGTCAAGACGCTGGCGGTGGTGCATTGGGTGCAGTGGCTTCCCACGCCTTTGATTATATTAGTTGGCTCTTTGGCTCAGTATCTCGACTCTGTGGCTATCTCAACTGTGCTATCCCTGAACGTCCCGATCATAATGATGGAGGCAAAATGAAGCCTGTAGATGCGGATGATACTTGTTTAATTATGCTAGAACTAGACGACGGTACACCTGTGCAATTATCAATTAGTTCTGTCACTTATGGCGGTAGAGGACACTGGGTGGAGATATACGGAGAAAAAGGAACATTAGTTCTAGGTAGTAGTAACTTAAAAGATTATGTTCATGGGTTTGAATTGTTTGCCGCCCCCGCAGGAAAATCTTTAAAAAAGGTATCTGTACCCAAAAAATTAGATTTTAATCAGGTGTTTACTGATGGTAGATTAGCCCCTTTTATTCGGGTGGTCGATCGCTTTGTCGCATCAATTGATTCTGGCAAATCTCTTGTTCCTTCCTTAAAAGAAGGTGTTTATTCTCAATTATTAATGGATTTAACTCATAAATCTCATCAACAAAAAGGTTGGGTCAATGTACCCAGCCTAGAGGCATTTATCAATGATTAATCAGCCTCTTTTAGGCTTCCATTTATGTCAACCAATTCTTAATATTAAGTAACAGGTAATCACTAGCAAAAGACATATGATTGATCTAAAGGGACAAAAAATCTAAATGAACCAGTTATTTTGTCCAACAAGATTTCATTATTTGGCGAAGTATTACTTATGATATCTTCAAGATCAACCACAATCAAGCGTTATTCTATAGGCGCAATCAAAGAAGAAGCCTACAATTTATTGGAACTTGGTACTATAACCCTCGATCAGCCGCTGCGAATTTTGTTTGACTATTTACCAGCACAACAGTGGAACGAAATTGAGTGTGAGCTAGAAAGACACGATTACTTATTACGCGATCACGTAATTGATCTTATTGGTAAACTAGAGTGGGAGAGTGATTAGTCCTTACTCACTCCGCCACTAGTTAATCAGCTATCCTTAGGCTTACATAAATTAAATCAAATTGTATTCCACAGTTACTGATGGCAACCATTGATTGATTGCTATGTATTTTGCTCTAAATATACATTTATATCCTCAATTAGTTGAGTAAGTTCAGCTTCACTAGTCAAACGAATGCGATCGTCTCGCAGAGTCAGGAGAATTTTGGCAGCAAAAGGACTAGGATAAATATTAGGATTACAAAAAATTTCTAGAAAGACATCTCCTGTATATTGGTATTCCATAGATTTTTGAGGAGTTGGTCTACTTCCGCTACTAGGAGTACGACTAGCAATAGCTTTAAGACTTTGCATTAGGGTAGATATTTCCGTCTGTAGTTGTTTAGCTGCTTCTGGAGTGAAATTAAAAATTACTGCGCCTTGAACTAAATTGAGAGTTAACTGAGCCATATTTAAGAGTTTAATTTAATTTAATAATCAAATTTTAATGCAAAAAGATATTATTAAATCCTTAATTAAAATCTACCAAATAGTCGGTAGCTAATGATTTATTTGTCAGAAATTATCTCAATAAGTTACTTTTTTTCTAATAACTAAACATAGCTATAAGCATCAAGTATAAGAGACTATAACAATTTTTCAGATTATGATTATAGAGCAAGTATCTGGTTGATTTTCTGTTCTTAATAATGCAAGACAATCGCTCTCAAGTTCGTAAAGTTCTTTGGCTAACTTTACTCTTAAATCTATTTGTAATGGCACTAAAGTTAACTTTAGGTATAGCCACTGGTTCTCTTAGTTTACAAGCAGATGCTTTGCATAGTGTTACCGATAGCCTTAACAATGTTTTAGGTTTAGTTACCAATCGTTTTTCTTCTCCCAAACCAGATCGCGAACATCCTTATGGACATCAAAAATTCGAGGCTGTAGGAGCATTAGGAATCGCTGCTTTTCTAGGAATTGCTTGCTTTGAAATCTTGCAGGGGGCAGTAGAGAAGATTTTTTTCAATACAGAGAATTTAGCAATTAAAGTATCGTCAGCTGAATTATGGCTATTGCTAATTGTCTTGGGAACTAATATTTTTGTCGCTTTTTATGAGCGCAGTGTTGGTAAAAAAGTTAATAGTCCCATCTTACTTGCTGATGCTAAACATACCATGAGCGATATTTGGGTCACGATGATTGTAATTGCTGGTTTGGTGGGAGTGTGGCAGGCTGATAATCTTAATCTTCCTCAACTGCAATGGTTAGATGTAATCTTGGCTTTTCCTGTAGCTTTACTCGTGTTTTATAGTGGTTGGGAAGTAATTAGTGAGAATTTACCCTGGCTAGTTGATGAAATGGCGATCGCGCCTGAAAAGATCTACGATGTTGTCATGGAAATTCCAGGGGTAATTAACTGTCACGATATTGCATCTCGCGGAATGTTAGGCAGACAGATATTTATTGAGATGCACCTTATTGTGGATACTGATGATATTTTTATTGCTCATCAAATTACAGAACAAATTGAAGATCGCCTAGAAAAATCCTTTGGGACAGTGCGAGTTTTAATTCACGTCGAACCACCAGAATATAAAGAAGATGATATTAGTTTTGGCAGTACTGAGCCAATAAGTTGAATTATGAACACAGATAAACGCAGATAAAATTGATGATTGATTTACTCTCCTCCGTAATATTCTCCTGCGACTTTGCCCCGAAAGACGATGTATTGATAGATGTTGTACGCCAGCATAATCGGAATCAAAAAGCCGATAAAAACAATCATAAAGACTAGAGAACTAGGCGCAGCAGCAGCCTGATAGATAGTGATTTGGGTGGGAATAATATAAGGAAAGACAATTAAGCCTAATCCGAGGAAAGTTAGTAGAAATAGTAGGATTGTCCAGAGAAATGATCTTTTTTCCTGACGTTGATCTAAACTCCTAATCAATAGAGCAATTAGTAAAATTCCCAGCAAAGGAATCAAGGCGAAAAGATAAACCAACGGTGCAGAGAAGAGACGTTCTCTAGCACTGATATAGAAGATAGGCGTGGTGATGGTAATCAAAACTGCCCCGATCAAAGTAGTAAAAGCAGCTAGTTTAGCTGTACTGTAATGAATTTCCTGTAATTTTCCTTCAGTTTTATTAATTAAATAGGTTGAACCAATCAATACATAGCCTTGAATTAAAGTCAGAGTTACTAAGATAGACTGCCAATTGAACCAATCTAAATTACTGCCAACAAAATGACCTGATTGATCTACGGCAATTCCTTTAAGAACTCCACCCAAAGCAAAACCTTGACCTACAGCAGCCAATAAACTACCGATTCCAAAAGCCAAATTCCATATCAGTTTACGGTTAGAATGTTCCCGAAATTCAAAAGCTACTGCCCGAAAGATTAACCCAAAGAGCATAATCATGATCGGAATATACAAAGCTTGTAGAATTGTGCTATAAGCCAAGGGAAATGCGCCAAACAAAGCACCACCCATCAGCACCAACCAGGTTTCGTTCGCATCCCAAACATTACTTAAGCTAGTCATCAAAATCCCCCGACGTTCTTCTGTTGAGGCAGTTAGGGACAAGATCCCAACACCGAGATCAAATCCGTCTAACATGACGTAGAGAAAGAGAAATAATGCCAAGATGACAAACCAAACTTGAGGTAAAAAATTTTGAAGGGGTTCCATTTTTAATTATCAATCAACAATTAACAATTACTTATACTGATATTTACTGTTGAGCTTCGACGGGGCGACTGTCTGGTAAAAATTCCGCAGGAGTAGTATCCAGCTCGGATTGAAGTTGTTCTCCTGGTATGGGTAAGTTTAAATTGGGGCCTTTGCGAATAATTCGACTACCAAAATAAATCACTGCAATAGCCAGAATGGTATAGGTAATAGCAAAACCTGTTAGAGAAGTTAGGATATCTCCTGGGGGTAAATTAGATGCAGCATCAACAGTACGAACTTCGCCATACACTGTCCAGGGTTGCCTTCCCACACAGCGAACAATCCAACCAGATTCGATCGCAATATATCCTAGAGGTGCAGATAGTAACCAAATTCTGAGTAACCAACGTTGTTGGGTAATATTTTCGGTGGATAATTTGCCCCGCAGCCATTGTAGGGTAGTAAATGCCATTAATGCGGCCAGAAAAACACCGATCGCAATCATGAGGCGAAAGGCATAGTAAATTAATCCAATCAGATGTGGACGATCTTCTGGTGCATAGTCTTTTAGTCCTTGTACTGGTTCAGAAAGCTTTGGTTTGATTTCCAAAATATAACTTAACAGTCCAGGGATCGAAACTTCCCAATCATTCTGTTCGGCTTTGTCGTTGGGTATTGCTACCATACTCCAGGAAGGAGATTCTCCTGCGGGGATGGTTTCCCATTGAGCTTCCATTGCTGCTAGCTTAGTTGGTTGATAATGATAAACTTGTTCACCGCTGAGGTGTCCGATATACAGTTGCAGGGGAGTAACAGCGATCGCTATAGCTAAAACTATTTTAAAAGAAAGAGCAAAAAACTGGGAATGACGCTTATTTAAAATATACCAAGCACTAATCCCGCCAATCATAAACAAAGATGTCTCTAAGGTGGCAAAGAACATATGGAGAATACTATTGACCATGAACGGATTAAAAATTGCCTGGAAATAGTCGCTGACGACAAACTTACCCTCAATAAATGCGCCTCCGGCAGGAGTTTGTAACCACGAATTAGCACTCAAGATCCAAAAAATCGACAGGTTGGCCCCAAAAGCCACCATGATTGTGGCGATATAGTGCATTATGGGTGGTACTCTCTCCCAACCAAAGAGCATAATTCCCAAAAACCCCGCTTCTAGCATAAATGCCATCGAAGCTTCAAAACCTAAGATACTGCCAAAGAAATCTCCTGTCGCTTCGGAAAAAGGAGCCCAGTTAGTGCCAAACTGAAACTCCATGGGTATACCCGAAGCCACACCAATCCCAAAGTTGAGGACATAAAGTTTTGACCAAAAACGAGCATGAAGATAATAGTCTTTATTACGGGTTTTAAGCCACATTCCCTCTATGACGATTAGATATATTGCCATCCCAGTAGTTAAAACAGGCCAAATCATATGAAAAATGGCTGTCAGCGCAAACTGCATCCGCGACAATACAACTGCATTGGATAAAAAGTCCATTATTATTCCTAGTTATTTAAAGTTCTTAAATTACTATTTGTATATAAATTGTAGAAAAAAATAAATTACTTTACTTTGGTTAACGTTAAACAATTGTGAACAAGCAATATTATGGATAGTTCAACATAATATTTAATCGATATTTGAGCGATCTGTAATTCAACTATAGATATCATAAAAGTTAGATTTATCTGAGCATAGTCCCCGAAAGAGTACACTTGAGAATTTTGGCTAATCTATAATTAAAGGCAAATTCTTAATCAGCTTGATTACAGGCGATTAGGCTTGCGCCTAGCCTTCGGATCGCCCAAGCCGATAGTGTATCCTCTCGTGTTGAAATGGTTGCTCAGCTATTGGTTTGATTTAACGCTTAATAACTATAACAGTCTTAACTAATTCACTTTAGTTTGAACCATTTTATTTACTATGACTTTTTACTATGACTTTAAAAATTCGCGATCGCAATTTTAATTGGGGAGAAAGAACCTATTTAATGGGAATTCTCAATCTTACTCCTGATAGTTTTAGTGATGGTGGCGAATTTAATAATCTAGAATCTGCTTTAGTTCAAGCTAGAAATATGCTCGATCATGGAGTAGATATTATTGATATTGGTGGAGAATCTACTCGTCCTAATGCCGAAAAAATTTCTACTGAAGAAGAACTAAACCGAGTTATTCCTATTATTCAAAAACTACGTCAGGAAACTTCCATTCCTATTTCTATTGATACGACTAAAGCCATCGTAGCTCAAAAAGCGATCGCCGCAGGAGCAGATATTGTCAACGATATTTCTGGAGCTACTTTTGATGAAAAAATGCTAGAAATAGTAGCTCAATTGAATGTACCAATTATTTTAATGCATATTCGTGGTACACCCAAAACGATGCAAACTTTAACTGAATATCAAGATGTAGTAGCAGAAGTAACGCAGTTTTTAACTACACAAATAGCCAAAGCAACTGCCCATGGTATTGCTAGATCAAATATTATTATTGATCCTGGTATTGGTTTTGCTAAGACTGCGGCACAAAGTCTAGAATTACTGCAACGTTTATCTGAATTTCAAGCATTAAACTTGCCCATGTTAATTGGGGTATCTCGTAAGAGTTTTATGCGTCCAATTCTGCAAAAAGATAACGCTAAAGAGCGAGTATGGGGGACGGCTGCTGCTTGTTATAGTGCGATCGCTAATGGGGCAGATATATTAAGAGTTCATGACGTGCCAGAAATGTACGATGTTTGTCGAGTGGCAGACGCGATCGAACGCAACTTATAAATTCTCAAATAAACCGCATCTAGTTTGAAACCCATAGTTTTTAGATATCTGTTCCAGGGCTTAGGGGGTAGGGGTCAGGGTTTAGGGAATAAAGATCAAACTACAGTTTTCTAAGTGGACGGGGTTTAACTACAGCAATCACTACAGCTAGGCGAACTATTTTTGTTCATCATTGAGATACAAAGTTGATGATCTTGGCTATGTTAAATGTTAAATGTTGAATGTTTAACCTAGAGTGCAACTAGCTTAATTTTATGATCGATCCAGATTATCCAAATGTAGTCTTAGCTTTTGTTTACCGTGATTTTAGAATTCAGATTACCCGTGACCAATGGCAAGGACAAGATATTTATACTGCCTGGGCAGATTATAATCTTGGTAGTGCGGTTGCTGTCCCGTGTGCTGTTACCATTAAACTAGCGATTAGAAATGCAAAACGTTGGGTAGATAAGAGAATTGCTGAATCGTTAGTCACAGATTAATTTGGAATTAATTTTTATTTTTAGTTGCGATTTTGTCTTCAGAACAGTTTCCCACCAATTTAAACGGTGAATATGTTGAGCATACCCACTTACTCTCTAGCGACAAGGTAGGATGGGATAAGCTAGCTTTGATTTATGAATTAGAGCCAGCAGGAGAAATGCCTGAAGCCTTTACTTCTAGACATACCCTAGTTATTTGTTTGGGGGATTTTCAGGGCAGTTTTCAAATCAATGGACAATGGCATCATGAGCAATATACTCAAGGGGATATTGCTATTATTGCTGCGGGAGAGCTTTTCCCCAGAGTAAAGGTAGATCGAGAAGTCCCTTTGCTGGAATTATTTTTGTCCCCCGATACTTTAGTGAATGCTGTAGAAGAAATAATTTCGCCAAACATTCAATTGCGATCGCGCTTTAGACTGCGCGATCCTTTAATTCAACAAATGGCATTAGCTTTAAAAACAGAATTAGAAATAGCTGGGGAAGATAGTCAACTATACGCTGATTCTATGGCAACAGCATTAGGAGTACATTTGTTACGACGATATGCTATTAAAGATTCTGTAATTAAAGAATATCGAGGAGGATTAACACCATATCAATTAAGGATCGTTATTGAATATATTCAGGCTAATCTAGACCAAAGGTTAACTTTAGCTAAACTAGCTAGTCTGATTCAAATTAGTCCACATTACTTTGCCAGCTTGTTTAAGCAATCTACTGAAACATCGCCACATAAATACATTACTAGATGCCGTTTAGAAAAAGCAAAAACTCTATTACGCCAGAGAGATTTTCCGATTGCTTTTATTAGTCATGAAGTCGGATTTAAAAACCAAAGTCACTTTACCAGAATTTTTCGTCAGCATTTTAAAATTACGCCTAAAGCATATCGGAATTTATTTTAATTCTCTGGTTTGGTTTATTACTCTAGAGCTAAAGTCCTAATTTATTTTCCTACTTTAGTCACAAGAACTTTAGGACTTTTGTTTCATTCGTTCAACTCATGCCAACCCATAGAATTTAAAACAGCACTATGAGTCAATCAATTTAAGATGAAAATACTCAGGGCATTACGTTTCTCTTGCTGGTTAGGTTTGATGCTTGGTAGCTTGGGGTGGAAATCACAACTCCCTGCCACAGCAGCCGAAAAAATTTCTTTTTGGTATGGTGCATTAGAGTTTTCTGTAGATATTGACGATTTAAAAACTCACCTGGGAGAAATAGATCGCGATCTGGTTACTGATGTTAACTCTGTAAATTCTGAATCATTAAAGGAATGGCGATCGCTTCTTGATACAGCCTCTGATGAGTCAAACTCTCAAGACATTGCTGTATCGCTCTTAACCCAAGAATTCCCACTAGATCGAGTTACGGTTTCTCGTTTGCTAAATTCATCTTTGGGAACGAGAATTTTACAATCTTTAGGCGAAATAATTAGAGTCAGTCATAGCCAAAACGGTTTTTACGCTCTGCGTTCAGCTTTAATATTAGCAATTGACTCTTCAGAAAAACTCACGTTATTAGATGTTTTACGTCAGTTTCCCGCAGATACAATTCAAATCGATGCCAAAGCCAGTTTAAAATTAGCTGATGTATTTACTCAACTCCAAACAGAAACCAAAAAAGCGATCGCTCTTGTCAAACAACAAGCTGCTATTAACACTAACAACAAGTCGACAATAGATTTTGCTCAACAACCAGATATACAAAACCCTGGTTATTTAGCTTGGCAACAAGAAACTTTAACTCTGTTCGATCAAAAACGCGATCGCTCTTTAGCTGTCGATCTTTATCGCCCCCAGATAGAATTAAATGTCAGCCTTAACATTCCTTTAGTCATCATTTCTCATGGATTTAGTGGTGCTAAAGAAGATTTTGACTATTTAGCTCAACATTTAGTCAGCTACGGTATTGCAGTGGCAATTTTAAATCATCCAGGGAGCGATCGCACTCAGTTAGATAATTTTTTTGCAGGTACAACAAGAGATATATTAACCGCCAGAGAATTCATTCATCGTCCTCAAGATGTATCTTATCTCTTAGATGAATTACAAAAGAGAGAACGAGTTGCTCCTTCACGACTAGGCACTCTAGACTTAGAAAGAGTAGGCATCATCGGACATTCTTTTGGTTCCTATACTGCCTTAGCATTAGGGGGAGCAAAACTTAATATCGGGCATTTACAGCAATATTGTCCATCTAAGATAATCGATCTAAATTGGTTTAACCCTTCTGTGGTGCTTCAGTGCCTTGCTTCTCAACTATCGACGACTAAAAATTATCAATTAGGCGATCGCAGAATTGCCGCTATATTTGCTATGAACCCAATGATTAGCAATGTTTTTGGCGAACAAGGATTGAGTCAGCTAGAAATTCCTGTTGCTTTTGTAGGGGGAAGCAAGGATTTAATCACTCCTGTACTCTTAGAACAAATCGAACCTTTTACCTGGTTAGGTAGTCAGGAAAAGTATTTACTACTAATAGATCGAGGTACTCATGGTTACGATCGCCTAAATCTTCTGGAAACATTAGCAAATAGTACAATCGATAGCAGCTTTGATCCTCAATTAGTCCGTGGTTATATTAAAACCATGAGTCTGGCTTTTATGCAAACTCACCTTGCTAATCAAACTAAATATCAGCGTTTTTTAACCAATAACTATGTAAAACACATTAGTAAAACGCCTCTAAAACTGAGTTTAACTCGCTCGATACAAATAAAGTCAACTCGTTAAAATTGTTGAGAATAATAAAATTTTGATTTAGATTCTGAGTTAAAGCCCTGAATTTATATAGGAAGTATCATTATGACTGAGTTGATATTAACCTGATTGACTGACAAAACTTTGTGAGATACTTGCTAAATATGGCTTTCAGCAGTTGTTCGTTCGATTGCCAAAAGACTTACAGAGTAAGTCTTTGAGCCGATCAATATTTGTTCAAAAGCAAGAGTCAAAACAGCCAGCCGAAAACTTTAGTTTTCTTGATCGCTGTAATCCTTTATTATCAGGCACTTCAAGCTTTTGTTTGGTATCTTTTGTCAGTCAACCAGGATATTAACTTTAGGGACTACCTTATTACTAACTGGAATGTGGGAAGATCATCAAGTAACTGAAGTGAGTTTTCAAAGCGATCGCTGTAAAACGAATAGTTGTATAGTTACAGGAAAAAAAACTCTGAAACTACCAAAATACACTAATATCTATCAAGGTGTATTTACAATTCAATATCAAGAAAAGAATTTAAAGAGATCGCTTTCTTTTATAATTCCTGAGGATTTAGAAGCCACAACGACTGATACTATCATTATTGAAGTTCCCGATAGAACTTGAGAGTCAGCTGACTTGAATTAATTTAATTCTCCTGTAGGAATAGAATTGATTAACTTGCGAGTGTAGACAGTTTTAGGGTTACGATAAATTTCTTCGGCGGTATCAATCTCTTCAATTTTGCCTTTATTCATCACAATAATGCGATCGCTCATAAATTTAACAACACTAAGATCGTGGGAGATAAAAACATAGGTCAAACCAAAATCTGCCTGTAATTCTTTTAATAAATTTAATACCTGCGCCTGTACCGAAACATCTAAAGCGGAAACCGACTCGTCACAAATAATAAACTGGGGTTCTAAAGCCAATGCGCGGGCGATACATACCCGTTGTCTTTGTCCACCAGAAAACTCGTGAGGATAGCGATTTCTCATATCGGGGTTTAAACCCACCCGTTCCAAAAGTTCTGCTACTTTCTTCTGGCGATCGCCTTTTATTTTATGAATTACTAAAGGTTCGGCGATCGCTTTACCAATATTGATCCGAGGATTGAGAGAATTATAAGGATTTTGAAACACGATCTGCATTTGTCTCCGCAGCGATCGCAATTTCTGGCTTTTGAGAGCTAGGTTAGTAAGATTGTCCCCATCAAACACAATATCACCCTCCATCGGTTCAATCAAACGCAACAAAGTTCTCGCTAAAGTAGACTTTCCACAGCCAGATTCCCCTACTAACCCCAAAGTTTCCCCTGGATATACCTCAAAAGAAACATTATTCACTGCCATCATATATTTTTTAGTTCTGCCAAATATTCCTTTTAGGGGAAAGCCTACTCGTAATTGTTTGACAGAAATTAAAGGCTGTTGCTCAAGTAATTTAGTTAATCTCTCTTCTTGTTGGGCTTCCGTAATGACTTGCTTCAGTTTGTCTTCAATATCTGTCTGTTTCTCAGTAATCTGGATTTCTCCATCAACAGTTGTGGATACATCCATAAAATCAACCACGGTGGGTAAAGTCTGCAACTTGCGATCCAAACGAGGGCGACAAGCCAGTAAGCCTTTAGTATAAGGATGTTGAGGATTACTAAAAACAGTTTCTATCTGCCCTAACTCCACCACTTTTCCTCGATACATTACCGCTACTGAATCAACTAACTCGGCAATCACTCCCAGATCGTGAGTAATAAAAATCAAAGCCATACCGCGCTTTTCGCAGAGATTACGCAATAAATCGAGAATAGTTGCTTGAACTGTCACATCTAGGGCTGTTGTAGGTTCATCAGCCATTAAAACACTAGGATTACAAGAGATAGCCATAGCAATTGTCACCCTTTGTAGTTGTCCCCCAGAGAGTTCATGGGGATAACGCTTGAGCATTGACTGCTTATGCTGATTAATATAATTTGATATGTCTCTATCGGTATAGGATTGCTCAGAATTTTCTGTAGTGTATTGCTGTTTTAAAGCTTCATCATCGGGCAAAAGCTGAACTTCTTGTAATAGCATAATAGCTTTTCTTCTAGCTTCGGCAGGTGATACCTTTTGATGTAATAAAATAGCCTCTGTAAGCTGAAACCCAATATCATAAACAGGATTGAGCGCGCTCATCGGTTCTTGAAAGATCATGGCAATTTCGCCGCCACGATAGCTTCTTCGTTCTGCTTCATTGATCTGTAATAAATCAACCGCTGATGCACCTTCACGACGAAAATAAATCTCACCCTGAGTAATGCGCCCAGGAGTGGGAACTAAACCCATAATTGCTAACGAAGTAACCGATTTACCTGAACCCGATTCTCCAACTATACCTAGTTTTTCTCCTTTCCTCAGCTGAAAACTCAGATCTTCAACAGCGACAACAGGTTTAGCTTCCGTAGCAAATTGGACTTGTAGATGGCGAACATCAAGAACAGGTTCAGTCATAAGTAGAGATAGTTCTATGGTTAACAGAAATTTTAACCGATAGATTGATGACCGCGGAAGGCGGCGGGGTCGCTGCTCCGTTTTACGGCGGTGTAACGTTGACCATTCGTTAATAAACTCACAAACTCAAGGTTTAAATAAAACCCTAAATATATAAATCTCTATTTTTTAATCAACCGAATAAATAATTTCTCTAACTCCACCCAAACAAAAACTAAGAGGCTAAAACCAAAACAAATTAATAATTGTTGTCCTGTTAAAACTTCTGTGCCAAAAAAGCTGCGTAAAGGTGGAACGTATATCAGCATCAATTGCAATAAGGTGGTGACGACAACTGATGCTAGAAGATAGGGATTAGAAAACGGGTTGAGTTCCCAAGTCATACGTTCGTGCGATCGCACTGCTAAAGCGTGTCCCATTTGGGCAATACAGAGGCTAGTAAAAACCATAGTTTTCCAACTATCGGGATTATCGGAAGCTTGTGCCGAATTATATGCCCATGTCATCAGGGTAATAGTAATGATGGCAAAGATAATGCCGATGCGAATAATGTATAACCCCAACCCTCCAGAAAAGATACTGGCTTGATGATCGACAGGTGGACGATTCATAATATTGGGTTCAGAGGGTTCAACCGCCAAAGCTAAAGCAGGTAACCCATCGGTAACCAGGTTCATCCAGAGAATTTGTAGCGGTATGAGAGGAACATCTGGTAAACCCATTAAGGGTGCAGCAGCAATCACAATTACTTCCCCAACATTACTACCCAGGATGTATTTAATAAAGCGACGGATATTACTATAAACTACTCTTCCTTCTTCAGTAGCAGCAACAATAGTGGCAAAGTTATCATCCAGCAACACCATATCACTAGCTTCTTTACTTACATCTGTCCCTGTAATGCCCATCGCAATACCAATATCAGCTTGTTTTAGCGCAGGGGCATCATTAACTCCATCCCCTGTCATAGCTACAAATCTGCCCTTGGCTTGCAAGGCTTGTACGATACGTAATTTGTGTTCGGGAGAGACACGGGCATAGATGCTAACTTCTTGGACTTGCTGTTCTAATTCAGCTTGGGAGAGTCGCTGTAATTCTTGTCCAGTTAATAAAATGTGGTTGTTTTCCTGGGCAATTCCTAACTTTTGGGCGATCGCTTTAGCTGTTAATTGATGATCTCCCGTAATCATAATCGGACGAATTCCTGCCTTAAGACATTCGGCTACCGCAGCTTTAACCTCAGTTCGAGGTGCATCCATCATCCCCACTAAACCTAGCCAAATTAATTCTTGTTCGGTGGTTTCGGCACTATCTTCCGTTGGCACTTCTGTCAGGGGTTTATATGCCAAGCCCAAGACTCTCAAAGCATTATTTGCCAAGCTATTATTAGTTTCTAAGATGGCATCACAACTATCTTGATTTAAAGGTAATGTCTTTCCACTATTTTGATAAGCGGTACATCTTGCTAAAACAATTTCTGGTGAACCTTTGATAAACAGAATTAAATCATGTTGGCAGGGCAAATCACCGTTTATCCCTACATTACAGACAACGCTCATCCGTTTGCGATCGCTATCAAAGGGAAAATCAACTACGCGACGAGTTTTACTATTAAGAGTTGGTTGATCTAAATCGGCTTTCCCTGCAAGAGATAACAACGCCCCTTCTGTCGGATCGCCGAGAATATGCCACCCTTGCCCCTCATCTTGAGACAATGTGGCATCGTTGCATAACACACAAGCTATAAGTAATATTTTTAGTTCAGGATGATCTGACAGCAATTCTTGGTTTGTTTCCCCGTCTTGCAAAAACTTTCCTACAGGCTGATATCCTTCTCCTAAAACTGTCCAAGAATTATGCACCGTTTCTACACGTTGTACCACCATTTTGTTTTGCGTCAGTGTACCTGTCTTATCGGAACAAATGGTATTCACTGAACCCAAGGTTTCTACGGCGGGTAATTTACGAATTAAAGCCTGTCGCTTCACCATCCTTTGTGTACCCAAAGCCAAGGTAACAGTAATCACCGCGGGTAAGCCTTCAGGAACAACCGCTACCGCCATTGAAAGAGAAACCTCAACTAAATCCCGTAGATGTGTCCAACCACTACGAATTACGCCAACAGTAATTACTAAAATTACCAGAATCATTGAACCTGTAACCAATACCTTTCCCAATTGATTCATCCGCTGTTGCAGGGGGGTGTTTTCTTCCTCTACCGACTGCAACATCTGGGCAATTTTGCCTAATTCTGTTTTCATCCCTGTTGTGGTGACTATGACTTTGGCTCGACCTTGTAGTACTTCTGTACCTGTAAAGACTGTATTAACGCGATCGCCCAAGGAGGTATCTTCTGCTAGCCCTGACTGTGGTGATTTTTGAACGGCGTGGGCTTCTCCTGTGAGGGCTGATTCTCTTACCTGGAGGTTAGAAGCTTCAATAATTTGTCCATCGGCACATAGCTGATCTCCTGCTTCGAGGAAAATAATATCTCCTGGGACAAGCTGGGGTGAATCCACCTCTAATCTTTGACCATTACGCAACACCTGAACCTGGGGCGAAGTCATATTTTTTAGTGCAGCGAGGGCTTTTTCTGCCCGACTTTCTTGCAGGTATCCCAACACCCCATTAAGAATTACAATGGTCATAATGGCGATGGTGTCTTTAAAGGGAATTTCCCCTTGAGCTAAACCAGATTCCTGTAAACTAATTAAATCTAATATCCCCGAAATAATTGCTACAGCAATCAACATCAATAACATGATGTCTTTAAACTGATCTAACAGGATCTCCCAGGAATTACGCCCCGCCGTTTGGACAATTTCATTCTTGCCATAGTGTTCTTGCCGTTGCTCTACTTCGGTATTAGTCAATCCGCGATCGCTATTACTATTTAATAGCTCTAATGTCCGATCTACTGGTAATGTGTACCAAAGCTGTTCCTCACTAGGTAAAGAATTTGATGATTGAGATAACTTCACAAGAAACCTGTTGCCAAAGTGCTAAATAAAAAAGCTAGTTACTAGTAATAGTTAAGCTAGTTTATCTTTATTGTTCAATACCGACACTTTGATTGACCAAACAAATATAAAATTTAAAATATCAAAACTTTTGACTGATTATATGACCTCTAAGATCGCTACTGCTGTTAAAGCCAGTAAAACCATAAGACCGATCGCGGCTAGTTCAATTCACGGTATTGTGTTTCACCAGGGCTTTCTGTGGGCGATCGATTCTGTCAACGGTTATCTATTACAAATTGACCCCGAAACAGACAGCACCACGATTTTGAATACCCGTAATTGGTCAGATTTTATTGGGGCGACGGGTTTAGCCATTACCGATGATATTCTCTGGTTTACCAACAGGGAATACGTCTATTGTTGCTCATTAATCATCAAAGATTTTGAACCGCAATTATTTTTGCGTTTGAATTATGATATTGATGGAATTGCTGTCTGGGAATCGACAATTTATCTTACCAGTCAAAAGCAAGGCAAGATTTTTATTTACGATCGCGATCGCCGAACAAAAATTACTCACTTTTATGCCCCTGGTATTGGACTAGAAAACATTACTGTTAAAGAAGAGGAAATCTGGCTCACCGATACTTTAGAGCAAACTGTCTACTGTCTAGATCGGGCGACAGGAGAAA
Source organism: Pleurocapsa sp. MO_192.B19 (assembly GCA_030064975.1). Taxonomy (GTDB): domain Bacteria; phylum Cyanobacteriota; class Cyanobacteriia; order Cyanobacteriales; family Xenococcaceae; genus Waterburya. Next base: position 1,800 of record JASJDX010000055.1, on the reverse strand, counting down.
CCATTTTTAGTGTTCTGACTCCCTTTGCATCTCCTACAGGGTTGGCTTTTAATACCGATAATGATATAGGCAAAGAGACTTTATATGTAGCTTATGCCGATCGCGAAATTTATATCCGCGATAATCCCAACGCTGAACCCAACTACGAATTACAGTATCGCGATCGCACTTTTATTCATCCCCTCTATTTCCACTACAACCGCGAGCAGAACTATGCCCTCTCTAATGGCTATCTTATAGAGATGTCTTATACAGAGGAAATTTCTCCCCTCGATCCTATCGAGTTAAAAGACTTGGAGTGGCGTATTGCCCTCCCTGCCGAGACAGATCGACAAAAGATCAGAGAAGTTAAGGCGATCGGGCTGCCTTTTACAGAACAAGTAAAAGACGGACAACGAATTGCCGTATTTAAATTTGATAATTTTAATTCAGAACAGCGTTATATCTTTGGTTGGAAAGCAATCTTAGAAGTATGGAGTATCAAATATCAACTTAAACCTCGCCATTGTGAAGAGATACCTCAACTTACTGAGGATTTTAAAAATAAGTATCTCATGGATAACGATAACTTGTCAATGGATACCGATATTATTCGTCGGGCTGCCGAAACGGCGATCGGCTCAGAAACCAATCTTTTACGTCAGGTGTACAGTATTCGCAACTATGTTTACGATAAACTCTCCTACGGCATCAAACCCCATATAGATACCCCTGATATTGTTCTCAAACGAGGCGTAGGATCGTGTGGTGAATATCTAGGCTTACTCTTAGCCCTGTGTCGTCTTAATGGTATTGCCTGTCGTACCGTTGGCAGATATAAATGTCCTGGAGATCCCCTCCAGCAAAATATACCCCTACAACCTGACTATAACCATGTCTGGATGGAGTTTTATCTCCCTGGCTATGGCTGGCTACCAATGGAATCCAACCCTGATGATCTTTTTGAAGGTGGCCCATATCCTACCCGCTTTTTTATGGGACTATCTTGGTATCACGCAGAAATGGCAAAGGATACTTCCTTTGAAATGATTACTAGTGAAGGGGTAAAGGTGGAGAAGGAGACGGTTTCAATTGGGGAATTAGCTCTAAATCATATCAGGTTCGTGGTTTTGGAAGAGTTACAACCAGATTTTATCGATAACTAACTGAGATTAATTATTAATTATTATCTTGGCAAACTGAGATCACAATTGTTTCAGATTTGTATCACTGTCTCTTTTTGATTATGAAGGAATTATGAAGCAATACATAAAACAATTGCTTTTTTTATAAAGAGCAGAAAGAGATAAATAAATGCAACTTTTAACCAATAATAATCTATTACAAACGGATTTTTCCATTAAAACACAGTGGGATCAAGGATTTACAGGAAGATTAGATATTTTCAATCCAGGAGAAACGATTCAAGACTGGACACTGGAGTTTGAATCTCCTTTTGAAATTGAACCAAGCATGATCTGGGGGGCAGAAATTGTTAGTCACGAAGGCGATCGTTACGTCTTAGAGCCATTAGATGACAACGAAACAATAAATTCGCAACAAGAAATTTCAGTTTTCTTCAACGCCAACAAAGTTAACGGACAAATTATTAAGCCAAAAAACATTTCCTTCGGTGATGATAGTAGTTCTGTAATTGAGGCTCCTGTAGAGGATACACCAGAACCAGCAGCAGATGTTCCGACAACTGATAATAGTTCCGTAATTGATGCTTCTGTAGAGGATACACCAGAACCAGCAGCAGATGTTCCGACAACTGATAATAGTTCCGTAATTGATGCTTCTGTAGAGGATACACCAGAA
>JASJDX010000054.1 GCA_030064975.1 Pleurocapsa sp. MO_192.B19 | reverse complement strand
GCTTTTTCAACGTGCCTGAGAATTAGGCTTCATCATAATACTATTGTTCTGTAAGCGAAGTAAAAACTTGGCTTGATTTAAGCTGCGGAGCGTTACCCAAAATTCCCTGTTTTTGAACAACGCCATTTTTTCCGTCGGCAGAGTAACGTCAAATTTATTACCTCTGTATGTGGCGGTTCGGAGTTTTTAGCCAAAGCGGGACTACTTCAAGGATATCGGGCAGCAACTCACTGGATGATGCGAGACAAGCTAGCGGAGTTAGGTGTTGAGGTGGGTACAGAGAGAGTAGTCGTCGATCGCAATCGCTACACAGGTGGCGGAGTAACGGCAGGGATTGATTTTGCTTTGACGGTTGCTGCTGCACTTTATGGCGAGGAAGTTGCCAAAACTACTCAACTTTTGATGGAGTACGATCCAGCCCCACCATTCGATGTCGGTTCACCAGAAAAAGCGGGTTCGGAGCTAGTAAGTAAAGCAATTGCTTACGCTACACAAAATCTATTTCCAGATAAGGAGGGCAGTTTGTCATGACTATAAATTCGGCACTCAATCGCGATCAGCATCGCCGACACTGGATGAAAATTGGTTTCTATGCGCTCGCAGTTTTCTTCAATCTCTGTTTAATTGCTCAATTGTTGACGGTAGGAATTGCCTACTTCAACGATCCTGGCTGGTGGAATATTCATGTTTTATTAGTGCGGGGGTACAGCGGACTATCCTTAATCTTATTTGCAGGTTCGGCGATCAGCTTCGCTGGCTCGCGGAGCGAGATCGCGCCTTTCTCCAAGAGAATTCGCTCTCTGGCTGCTAGTTTACCAGTGCTGTTAGGGCTACAGTTTGGCAGCATTCATCTCAAAACTCCCCTACACCTAGAAATACTTCATCCTCTAATTGGCTTCACACTGGTGTATGTTTCCTCAACTTTGGTACATCCTGTCTGGCGAAGTATTTCACCTACGACTATTCAAAGCGATCTAACTTAAAGTCGTTTTTGATTGAATAGACTGCGTTTTTGTTCGCTCGGTTCGCCCTAAAGGATACCGCTACGCATATAGCTCTTAGCTTTTAGCTATCAGCTTTTGAGAAATTGTTATCTGCGGATTAGTAAGTGAAATAGTGGCTTATCATTACACATTCAGCAACGTCAAAATTTATAATGAGATGATTTCTCGAACCACTCTCTCTGCCGACTCTAAAGCCGATTCCATCCCCGAAGCAGAGACGCTAGTATGTTCTCCTGCAAAATGAATCCGTTTCCAGGGTTGGCTCATTTTCTGTTGAAGTGCCTGGACTTGCCCTGGGGCAAAATAATGATATGCTCCTTGAGAGAATGGATCGCTTCCCCAAGAGACTACACGACTAATCTCAACACTTCCTGCTGTAGAAGGACGAATCTGCTTAAGCTTTTGTTTCACCCCAGCTTCTAATTCTTTTGGCGATAAACCATCTAAATACTCTGCATTCTTGCCATTTGCCCAGATAGCTAAAGTTTTTGTATTTTCTTTATCCTGACCATTATCAATAGGGAAAATCAATTCTAAAAATGAATCCGTCCACATCTGTATGGGGTAATTATCTTCTTGCCAAAATGGACGGTTTACAGACAAATATATTTGCGTAACCTTGGTATAGGGAAGCTGTTCTACTGCTTCTTTTTGTTCTGCTTCCAAAGGTGGCTCGATCACAACCTGACGCAGTACGGAAAAAGGAAGGGTACAGATCGCCAAATCTGCTTGATAGTCAGAGCCATCAGCACAGAAAACCGTTACGTCGTCATCGGTACTTCTTATCTCTTCAACTACTTTTTGAGTGTGAATTGAAGCTGAAAGCGATCGCGCGAGCGCTTCAGGGAGACGGCTATTCCCTCCTACAATCCTCATGGGGTTAAGATCGTCATCTTTTCGCTTTTTTGCTCTTTGAGCGTTTTTGAGTCCCCACAATGCAGAAGCACTATCAATATCGTTCATCGATAAAGGATAAATATTCATCAAGCGTAACGCTTCTTCTGATGCTCCTTGAGTTTGTAAATATTGCTCTAGAGGAATATCTAAATGATGATATTTAGGTAAGATCCAATCTGCATTTTCTGTTAGAGGATTATTAAGACTCAGATAATAGCTCATCAATCCTATGGGAATAATGTTTTTTTCTTTTTCCGACAAACGATTAACCGCAGACATACCCCAGTTATCAGATAAAACCAATTCGCGCTCGACAGAAAGTAACTGTTGCTTACTGGGAATTTCTCTTTGTTCGGTAGGTAAGTTTAAAGATTCGACTATCTTTAGTAATCTTAAATACTGCCCACTAAAATTTTGCCCGCCTGATTCTGGCTTTCCTGCTAAATTGTCTAAGGTATAGACTCGCCCCCCAAGGCGATCGCGTGCTTCTAAAACAGTTACTTTGAATCCTTGTTGTTCCAGTAATAATGCACTGTACAAGCCCGACAGCCCAGCGCCTAAAACCAACACCGATGGTTGATGAGAATTGGGTTTAGCTGCTAATAGCTGTGAGCTACGCCCCATCATAGCCAGAGTTAAAGCAAGTTGGCTTAAGTTTAAGCAAAAATCTCGACGATTCATTTCTCAATTATTTGACAATGTGCAACACCTTTTTTTTGGGCAGACAGTTGAAATATTCTACAGTCGCGATCGAAGTTTCTTTTTTATTGTTACATCGTCTATTGTAGGACTTTATTTAAATAAACAAATCAATTAGACATTACTGCAAACACTATTCTCCCTTGAAGTTAATCTCATAGTAAGTATGTAGTAAGCCTGGGGAACAGAGGTATTTGGTTTGTGGCTGCCAGTGGGACTAACCCCTTCGTATTTATAGTAGATTTTGGTAGGAGTATCGAGGAAGGTATTAACTCTTGAGAGCCAATTATATTTAAACTATTCGCAAACGTTTGATATCCTGAATTGGAGGCGCACCAAACATACGGGAATACTCGCGACTAAACTGTGAAGGACTTTCGTAACCGACTTGATAAGCAGTACTGGCTGCATCGGTATTTTCAGCCAGCATTAGATGGCGCGCTCTTAATAATCTTAGTTGCTTTTGATATTGTATTGGACCGAGCGAGGTGACTGCTTTAAAATGGCGGTGAAGTGAGGAAGAAGACATATTAACCCGCTCGGCTAAATCTTCAATCCGTATTGGTTTATCGAAGTTAGTTTTGATTAGGGCGATCGCCTTGGCGATATTTTGCATATTACTACCAGATGTGGCAATTTGACGCACTGCTTCGCTTTGTTCCCCGACCAAAAGGCGATAATAGATCTCGCGCACGACTAGAGGTGCTAAAAACGGAAGATCTTGCGGTGTATCTAAAAGTTGTACCAGCTTGAGAAAGCAGTCAATTAATGACGGCGCAGCATTGCTAATAAACCAACCCCTAACTGATTCTTTTTTGGCTACATTCTGAGTCTGAGACAGAATATCGCAAAGCTGAACTGGAGCTAAATCTAGCTTAAGTCCCAGATACGGTTGTTCTGGGGTTGCTTCGGTGGCATATCCACAAAGCGGTAAATCGACTGAGATAACCAAATACTGAGCAACTCCGTAGTGATAGGTTTCTTCACCCAGCAATACTGCTTTTGCTCCTTGAACCACAATGCCGAGAACTGGTTTGCTAACATCCCGCATAGGGGTAAAAGTAGCCGACTGTCGCATAAATTCTAATGGAGCGAGCGCTGTTCCATGAGTGCCATCTCCTTTATTGTCGGTACGTTTGGAAACTAACGCTGCTATTTGTTGACACTTGCTAATAATCGTTTCACGCTCTGTTGCTTCAACGGTCATGTTTAATTCTCAACAGGTTTAGCTACATTTACAGCCCATTATAGGAAAAGCCAACCATCTTTGATGCCAAGTTTGAGAGTATTAGGCAATTATCTGGGAGATTTATGTATTTAAAAACCAGTTGCTCAAACCTATGATAAACCTGTAGCAAAAGAGATGGAAGGAGCGAGCAATGAGTGATAATAAGACAAAAATCGCTTTGGTAACGGGAGCGAGTAGAGGACTGGGCAAGAATACAGCTCTAGCTCTAGCGAAAAAAGGTGTCGATGTTATCGTGACATACAACAGCAGCGAAGCAGAAGCTAACAGCCTTGTCTCGGCAATTGAAAAATTAGGTGGCAAAGCTGCTGCATTACAGCTAGATACTACTAAGAGCGAAAGTTTTGATAACTTCACCGCACGGGTCAAGCAGTTGCTTCAGGAGAAATGGCAAACAGAGCAATTCGATTTTCTTATTAACAATGCAGGGATTGGCATCTATAAACCCTTTGCCGAGACAACAGAAGAGGAATTCGATCGCCTGATGAATATGCACGTCAAGGGCGTTTTCTTCCTAACCCAAAAGCTTTTGACTGTAATTAAAGATGGCGGAAGGATTGTTAATATTTCATCAGGATTAGCTCGTTTTGCGCTCCCTGGATATTCGGCATACGCAACTATGAAGGGAGCTATTGAGGTGCTAACCCGCTACATGGCGAAAGAATTAGGAGCAAGACAGATCGCCGTTAATACAGTTGCCCCTGGCGCAATCGAAACGGACTTCGGTGGTGGCGCAGTACGCGACGATCGGCAGCTTAACGATTTTATAGCTTCTCAAACTGCGTTGGGTCGTGCAGGTGTACCAGATGATCTTGGTGGAGCGATCGCATTGCTACTCTCTGAGGACAATAGATGGGTCAATGCTCAAAGAATCGAAATTTCTGGCGGTATGTTTCTTTAATAACCAAGATCAAGCTCAAAATAAGTCAATCACCATGTTAACAGAACTGGGCTGCGATCTTACGGATGATACGGCAAAAGGCTTTTTGCCAGAATTACGTAAAACAGCACTAGCTCCAGAAGCGATTGGCTTTGCCAGTGCGCGGAGCGCAATCGCCCGTGCTGTTTTATATGCCGTATCTCAGTCAGATGATGTTGATGTTAATGAAGTGATTGTCCGTTCAACAGCAAGCGCATTCTAAAACTAAAATTAGAAGGAGAAATATAGTGATACTTGAAAGCAAAGTGGCTTTAGTCACTGGCGGAACATCGGGAATTGGCAGAGCAACCGCGATTGCACTTGGGACTGCTGGCGCCAAAGTTGTTTTCTCAGGCAGGCGCGAGCCAGAAGGTAAAGAAACCGCTGCACTAATTCGCGATGTTGGTGCTGAATGCTTATTTGTGCGCTCGGATGTGTCGAAGGAAGAAAATATTAAAGCGTTAGTACAGAAGACGGTCGAGACTTATGGACGACTCGACTGTGCCTTCAACAATGCAGGTATCGATTCACCCTCAAAACCCCTTCACGAACAACCGCTCGAGGACTTTGACAAACTGATGTCAATTAATGTTCGGGGACTCTTTCTGTGCATGAAATACGAAATTCAGCAAATGCTGTTTCAAGGCTCTGGAGTAATTGTCAACAACTCCTCAATGGGAGGTTTAATTGCTTTTCCAGGGATATCTCCGTACAACGCGAGCAAACACGCAGTTATGGGGCTGACGCGCTCGGCAGCACTCGACTATGCCAAAAAGGACATTAGGATTAATACGGTCAATCCTGGTATTATCGCCACTGATATGATTGATCGTATAGCTGACCAGATGGGTAGCACGGCTGACGCTCTAGCGTCTACGGTTCCAATGGGGCGCATGGGTCAGGCAGCAGAAATAGCTCAGATTGTGGTTTTTCTCTGCTCTGATGCAGCTAGTTATATTACTGGACAGCCTTTGGTCATAGATGGTGGATTCACAGCGAACTGAACCAGAAATTAGAGTCGAGTTCATAACCTAATATATCCTTAGTAGGGAAGGGAGCAGCGATGCTCCTGCCCTACCCGACTTATCTTAAAACCAGAGGATAGTGCTGAGGAATTACTCTCCCTCGACTCTACCCAAACCCATCCTTTGCTATCAGCTACTTTATCTGTTGAGCGAGAGAAGCTGATAGCTGATAGCTAAAAGCTGACAGCTTTTTTGTGAGTTAGATCAAACCCAAATCAATAAAATAGCGCGAAACTGAAAAGGCGTTGGTAATTTAGCGGACGAGCGCGGTCTTGGGGGTCTCCCCCATGAGCGACTCGTTCAAGAAATGTATGAAACCGTTGATAATATTGTTCGTAGTGAAGCACTTTCGTTGCGGGGGTTCCCCCCGTTGAGACAAAGGCTTTAGCCGCATGTAGTGCTGAACCCGAAGGGCTATCAGCTATCAGCTATTAGCCTTTTTAATTAAATACAAAACTAATAATTTTGGAAATCATACCCTGATTCACCAACGCTCAAAATTCCGCTGACTCGATTATTTCTTCTGGACGCTTACCCGCTCTTTGGCTTTCTGGCGGTAATTCATGGGGGTCGATAACACCTTGGGGTAAGTAGGCAAATTCTCGCAGTGGAGTTACCATTGAGTCTTGAGTAACTTTGTAAGGCAGTCTACCCAAAGCAACATTATCATAGTTCAACTCGTGTCGGTCATAGGAAGCTAGTTCGTATTCTTCGGTCATAGATAAACAATTAGTCGGGCAATACTCTACGCAGTTGCCACAGAAAATACAAACGCCAAAGTCAATACTGTAGTGCTTGAGCTTTTTCTTTTTTACTTGGCGATCGAATTCCCAATCCACTACTGGAAGATTAATCGGGCAGACTCGGACGCAAACTTCACAAGAAATACACTTGTCGAACTCAAAGTGAATTCGACCCCGATAGCGTTCAGAGGGAATTATTTTTTCATAGGGATACTGAACTGTAATTGGACGACGCTGCATATGGTCGAAAGTAACTGAAAGTCCTTGACCAATATACTTTGCAGCTTGAAAGGTTTCTTTAGCGTAATCACGAACTGGTTTGAGAATATTAAACATCGTTTTTTCAATATGTTTCAAATGAATTTTTGACAAAAAACAGTTATCTTTTAAAGTGAACGGGGTGGATACTCGGCGCGTAAGCCTCAATAACACTGCCATCGATAGATCTCATCTTCATCAGATAATCACAGGCTGGACATTCAGTATGGATAAGTTGTTCGCCCAGATGAGAACAAGAGATTAATTCGTCCCTGCAATCGTAATAGTGGCGAATGGCAGCACTACCGCAGTTGGGACATCGAACTGTTTGAGTAAGAGTAGTAAGAGTAGTTGTCTGCATCAGGGAATTTTTTAAATAGGTAATACATCTCGAAACTCATGATTTGAGGTCAGAAATGGTTATTTGAGATGCGATCGCCCAAACGATAGTATTTAAAGCACTAGCAAATATTGATGAGGGTTCAGCTAATACAATAGGTATGCCGCATAGGGTCGCCATGCCGTTATGCGTTTGCGAAGCAAGTCCGTTCGCGCAGCGTGTCCGAAGGACATAGGACTTAGCGGTATCCTTTAGGGCAGGCTTATCGCTATATTGGCGAATGGTTGGATCTAGAGGAACATAGCCCAGAAAAGGAACTCTTATTTTTGACTTAGATTTCTCACCGCCTCTAATTTCATACTTTCGCTGAGATATATTAGGTTTCATAAAATTGCTCATGTTTTCTATTAAACCGATAATAGGTACTTTCAATTGCTCAAACATCTTTAAAGTTTCATAGGTATCTGAATGAACTGCCTGTTGAGCAGTGGCTATCATCACAACACCATAGAGAGGAAGAGCTTGAGCTAGAGCGAGTTGAATATCCCCAATACCTGGCGGTAAATTAACAATAAGATAGTCTAAATCCCCCCATTGCACGCGCTCAAGAACTTGCTTAATTGCCTTATTTAGCCAATACTCACACCAATCATCACACCAATCCTCTAATGGATCTTGATCGATTATCGAGGCGATAGAAACCAGCTTGACCCCAAAGTTATTGACAGGCTCAAAACTCTCTCCTTTCGCTCCTCCTGAAACTGAGATATATGGGTCTTTAAGTCCTAAAATCTTTGACACATTTAAGTTATTTTGATCGGCATCTAACAACCCTACTTTTGAGCCAATTTGTGCCAGTGTTACCGCGATATTAGCGGCAATTGTATTTTTTCCAACTTTACCTCTACCGCTAGAAATAGCTATTATATTTTTAATGCCTTCAATTTTTTGACTATCGTATTGAAGCTGGTGCTGAAAAATTTTAGCTGGAACTTCGTCCATAGCTGAGAAAAACATTGATTCAAATTCCTGTGGTCTATTTTTTTTGATTACCAAATTGTTTTTTGAGTAATTTTGTTGTCCTTAAACAAGATATTCTTTATAGCCAGAATTGCCGTAGAGACGGCGTAACTTGTTCATTGCTTGTCCTCTAATTTGGTTAATTTCTTCTCGACTCAAATTGAACATCTGAGCAACTTCTGCTGAGGTTTTGATTGTTCCGTCATCAAGACCATAACGTAGACGTAGAATATCTCTTTCTTGAGAGTCAAGGCAATTCAAAATATTTTCTACCTCTTCACGCATTAATTCTTTAACCATCCACTCTTCTGGTGTAAGAATATTTGATTCGATGCAGTCTTCTAATGAGCGAGAATCTTCTTCTCGGTCGACAGGAATTTCCAAAGAAAACGGTATTTGAGCTGCTTCCAGCACAAATCGAAGTTGTTTTACAGTCATGTTGAGACTTTCTGCCATCTCCGTCTCATTGGGCAAACGTTGTAGTTTCTGGGATAAAAGTCTAAACGTTTTCTTGATTCGTGAGAGTTTATCGTGGATATGAATTGGCAGGCGGATGGTTCGAGATTGTTCGGCAATTGCTCGCATCATAGCCTGACGAATCCACCAATAAGCATATGTAGAAAATCTACAGCCCTTTTCAGGATCGAATTTTTCAGCGGCTCGGATTAGACCAAAATTACCTTCTTGGATTAGATCCTGAAATGAAAGCCCTCGCTTAAGATATTTTTTAGCTATAAACACCACTAGTTGTAGATTTGACTGCACCATCTTGTCTTTAGCTTGACGACAAACAAACAGACGACGATGAAGAGCAGTCAGAGGCAGCTCAAGTTCTTGAGACCATTCTAAATCGCTTGGCTGCCGCCCTAATTTTTTTCGTAGCTGTTGACGAATCCTCTCTAAATAAAGCAGATCAGCAATTTGGCGACTAAGTACAATTTCTTCTTCTGCACTCAATAATGGAATTTTGGCGATCGCTTTTAAATAATTCTGAACCGAATCCTGGGAATAATTTTGTTTGCGAGTTTTAGCTCGAGAATAGCTAGATTTAATCTTGGCTATTTGTTTTTTAGCTCCAGTAGTTTGCTTTTTGGTAATTTGGCAGCGATCATTTTGTTCGAGGACCAACTCTAAATTATTTGAAGACTGGTCGTGATTTTTGATTACATTATTGAGCTGTATCATGTTGGTATTATTTTCAATCGAGAGTCATTAATTTGAGTTTTGGAGATCAGCTTTGCGGGTACACAGAACGCGATCGCGTAGCGTGGGCCCAGCCCAATCGCCAAAAAGCTTTACATCACGATTGGTCAGCGGTAAATTACTTGATTTTTTTTCTCTTTGCTACCTATCTCGATAGCTCTAAGCTTAAAGTTTTGTTGGTGAGAACTAGCCATTTGTCATGCCTCTAATGTCTTCAAGGGTCACCGCATTCAGCGGTAATAGAGATCCTGGCGATTACGCTCTGTGTACCAGCAAAGCCGATCTCCAGTAAACCTACTCCAAAAGAGACTTAAACAATATTTTTGTTGTTTAAGTCATTAAAATTTAGTTTAACAACATTTTTGTTGTTTAAGTCAAGCAGCAACATTTAATTCTGCTTAATATGTTAAAAATTATGTCTATCAGTAAGGACGGACAAGACGACCGAACCTACATCAGGAGCTTATATCATCTGTGCAATCTTTAACGTCCAGATGTTAGGTGGCACAATAGGTGTAGGAATTGAGATCAAAAGCGATTACGCTACGCGTAGCCTTCGGATCGCGATTCAGTTATCATCTTCCAACCAAGTTTTTAAAAATTGTTGTATGACGCTCATGACTCAATCCACTATCAGGTTGTCGATCGCTATATTAGAAATATTTGTGGCTCTATTTTTAGGTGTAGCGATCGCACATTTGGGTTTAGGGAGTGTAGCCTGGATTTTTGGGGGGATGGGTGCAGGAGTAATAGTAATTAGAAGTTATCAAACTATCTCCAGAAAAACTTTCAAGCCTAATAAAACAGGCAGAAAACTTGGACAGGCAATGGTGGGTTTATCTATCGGCTTTGCGATCGCCGATAGTAATTTAGTAGCTGCTTCTTCCCGATTGCCACTGTTTATTTTTCTTACTTTATTTATGCTGCTGTGTGGCAGTGGGATCGGCTATATTTACTCTCGTATCAGTCAAACCAACTTACTTAACGCCATGTTAGCTACAGTTCCAGGTGGAGTAGCAACTATGTCTAGTATTGCTGCCGAATATAATCGCAATGTCTCTTTGGTAGCGATGGTACAAACAATCCGCATTACTAGTGTAATTTTAATTATTCCCTTGATAGCTGGAATATCCGATCGCGCTATAGATAGAACCACATTTTCTTTTAAAGATTATGTAGTTAATAGGGAGCCGATTTATTTGTGCCTGTTAATATTAGCAATTATCTCAGCCTGGTTAGGAGTAAAAATAGCAAGTAAATTACGCATTCCTGCGGCTTATTTTTTTGGTACATTAATTGTCGGGATAGTTTTTAATTATGCGATTGCCTATTTTCCCTTGATTAATCATTTTAATTTTACACCGCCTCCAGCTATTAGTGTGATCGGTCAAACATTATTAGGAATTACTGTTGGTGAAGCCTGGAGCAATCGCGTAGATATCACCAGCAAAAATATTATTCATGCCTTTATTTCGGTAGCAATGACCATTGCCAGCGGATTTATTGCTGCGACTATTGCCACCGTTTTCACTTCTTGGGATTGGCTAACTTGTATGCTGGTAACAGCCCCAGGAGGTTCGACAGAGATGATTTTGGTTGCCCTCGCCCTAGATCATCATCCAGAAATTGTCACTGTGGCTCATTCTGTACGCCTGATGGCTCTAAATCTATCTTTACCACTATGGATATTTTTATTCCGCTATTGGGAAAAACAGACAGTTGGTCGTTAGTTATTAGTCATTGGTTATTGGTTTGTTGTATTGAGTAAAACTAAAAAACTATAATTTATTTTGGCGATTTAGCGATTTAATACTTCAAAGATTAATTAATTCTAAATATTGAAACTAATTTTACTAATTGGTAGCAAATATTACCAACAATCTAGATGGCAAAAAGCTAAGTTTTTAATAAGAGCAATCAACTTCATTAGCAAGGAATTTTTTAAGCGATCTCCATAACTAGTATTGATAGTTGAGTCGTGAGATTAACGAAGTCAGCAAGCGCTCATTGTGTCGTCAAAATTTCAATTTAGTCGCGATTAAAGATTTAACTCCAATGCAGCTAGTAAATCTAGACATTAACTATAAAGGGTTAAAATTTCCCTCCTATCCACAGCATTAATAATTAAGGAGAAATAAAATGCCATTTGTAACTATTCAAATTGCCGAAGGTCACTCTGTAGAACAAAAGCGAGAACTAGCTAAAGCAGTAACCAATACTATCGTTTCTAGTTTGGGAACGAAACCCGAATGGGTAACGATTCATATTGATGAATTTGAGCGAGAAAATTGGGCAGTTGGTGGCGAATTACATATTGATAAGCACTCAGGTAGACATAGAGAAAAAGTTATTAGTCATTAGTTATTTAATTATTGTCAATCAAGCCAAAATTTTGCTAAATAAGAGGACTGATAATCATGGAATTAACACCAATAGATGCCAAAAAGTTAGCGTTAGATTTTTTTCTGGAAGATTGGGAAATTCCCGAAGATGATCGCGATTTTTTTATTCCCCTTGATTCTCGGAGTGTAGAAGATCGCTGGTATGTTGTGGAAATTGGCGTAGAAGGATTACCCGATAAATGGATAATTCAAGTTTACGACGAAACCAAAGATTGCGACCCTTGCTTTACCTTTGTCTCACCAATAGAAGCCACCGAGAGTGAAACAGGATTATCAGAAATGCCCGAAAGTATTGCCGAAATATTGCGATCAGAACGTGAGAATGTAATCGTTAGTCGTTAGTCGTTAGTCATTGGTGACTGGTCATCAAATTTCTTACTAACGGCAGATGATAAAGAACAAACAACAAAATAATATGATTGATTCAACCGAAGCCGAAAAATTAGCCTTTACATTTTTGACTCATGAGTGGAATGTACCAGTAGAAGATCGAGATTGGTTTACTGTAATTTCCACTCGTACTTTGGGAGAAGAAGGTTACGACGTAGAAATTGGCATAGATGGTTTTCCCGATCGCTGGCTCGTGGAAGTATATGATAATGGCAAGTGTGAGCCTTATTATGAATTTTCCTCCCCCATTAGAGATTCAGAAACAAACAGCGATCTCGAAGATTTACCAGAATGGATCGCTCAAGTATTAATAGCAGAAAGGAAGCATAGGTAAATAGTAGGGGCGAATGGTGAAGCAGTGCGGTCTTGGACGGGGCTTTCAAGGTTCTGAAGTGAATTCAGAACACAGCCCCTCCGCTTTCCGTCGAGGAGCAACTGCTGAACCCTTTAGGGCTATTGGCCCTCAAATCAAATTAGTCGTTGCTGACAAAAATCAAGGACAAGAATTGTGAAAACAGCAGATTGGTTGGTAAAAGAAGATGGTATTTGCTGTCTTTGTAAATCGGTGCGGGAGTGGAATTTATTAGCCGAAGAATATCGCCTATATCGGTTTTTAACAGAAGTAGAGGATATTACTAGACTAGCTGCGATCGAAGGCAGAGATGAAGAAACTTCTTTATCGGGACTGCGAATGTTAGTTAGGAAACTGGTACTTAACTGCTACACTGTCAAAACTCGACTACCCGAACCAAACCAGAAGACTGGAGTTTCTGTAGTTATGCTGTACGATGAATTGGGATTTCCCATGACTATTCAAACAGAAATGAATTTACCTGGAACTACTTCACCCATTCACAATCACGGTACTTGGGGTATTGTCATGGTCTTGGAGGGTAAACAGAAAAATACCTTTTGGAAACGCAATCCTACCAGCGAATTTCCAGACAAAATCAATCGCGTTGGGGAAAGGATTATCGAACCAGGAGATATCATCAGCTTTACTAGCGAGGCAATTCATAGCATTGAAGCAGTAGGAGATGAACCAACCATAACCTTTAATTTATATGGAGAAACATTTGGCAATAAAAGATTCCAGTTCAATCTCGATCGGCAGACTGCTAAACATTTTTAATGTTATTCGTTAATGGTTAACGGGTAGTTAACGGGTAGGGTGGGCAAATTTCCCAAGTCACTAAAAATATTTAAGTAGGTTATTTTTGCCCACCTTACGGTTAGGTTTGATATCAAGGACAAACGACGAATGACAAATCCTTTTTTCAATCTCAATTACGAACCTGCTTTAGAATCCTTGGGTAACGAATTCTTTGATCGCGTTCAACCTGCCAAGTTCTCTCAGCATATCTTGCGCTTTCGTAATGATAAGCTGCTGCCGATTCTGGGTCTAGATCCAGCTACATTAACTAATCCACATTTTATCGATTTTGGCAGTCGTTTTGGCGGTAATCAATCTTGTTTGGCACTCCGTTATCATGGTTATCAGTTCGGTCAATACAATCCCTATTTAGGTGATGGACGGGGGTTTCTTTACGGTCAGATACGGGGAATTGATGGACAACTATACGATTTTGGCACTAAAGGATCGGGACAAACTCCTCATTCCCAGTCTAGAGACGGTCGCTTGACCTTGAAAGGTGGAGTGAGGGAAGTTCTGGCTGCGGAGGCGTTACATGATGCGGGAGTCAAGACATCTCGTTGTTTGAGTTTGATTGAAACTGAAGCTTTTACCAGAGATGGGGAGACGGTTCGGGGTGCGGTTATGGTGCGCCTTAGCCGTTCTCATTTACGCTTTGGTACTTTTGAACGTCTAGAATATTACGATCGCCCCGATCTAATTAAGCAACTATTAGATCATGTAATTCAATACTATTATCCTCGTCTGTGGCAACAACCAGATAGTTATATTCACTTTTATAACGAATTGGTACAGCGGATCGCGAAATTAGTAGCCCAATGGATGGCAGTGGGTTTTTGTCATGGTGTTCTCAATACAGATAATATGTCCATTACAGGGGAAAGCTTTGATTATGGTCCTTATGCTTTTATTGATACCTATAATCCTGCTTTTACTGCTGCTACATTCGATCGCCAGGGCAGATATAGTTATCGTAACCAGCCTAGTGTCTGTCGTTGGAATTTAGGCATGTTGCAGCGTCCACTGTCGGCAGTCATTCCTGTATCGGAAATGGAGGCAGCGTTAAATACTTTCTCTGAGTCTTACACCCATTACTATCATCAGCTAATGTTGCGGAAGCTGGGATTTTTTCGCGTAGCGGAGGCGAAGCCTGTTCGCTTGTCTTTTTTGGAAACCGAAGAATTAATCGATCTGACTTTACAATTCTTGTTTTTGACTAAAGTTAATTATGGTAAATTCTTTAGCGAACTAAGACAAAAATTTGCTCCTAAATGGGGTCAAGATGCTAACTATATTTTGCAAGATTTGGAATGCTTAGTATCTGGAGAAGAAGTAGCTATTTTAAAGCGTTGGTGCTGGCTATATCATCAATTATTATTAGAGCGATCGCCAGAAGAAATCAAAATAATTGCTCAAAATTTGCAAAGAGCAAACCCCTTGGTTGTACTATCAAAATCGAAAATAGAAACTATCTGGCAAGCCATTAACGAACATGATAACTGGCAAATGTTTGTAGAATATCTTATACGCTTGATGTGAATTAGCTTCGTTCTGATTTACTAGCTCTTAGGTTTTAGCTCCAGGCTGCAAAGCAGCCAAGTCGCTTTCATTGCGACGCTTCATCGCGGAGCGATGTGCGCTTTTAGATAAGTGGAAACTACTACTCTACCAAGTTTGAATTGAGGGATAGAGTCGCGCTTTGTTTAATCCGAGCATCTGCGCTGGTAAAGCGCCAGTCTACAGAATGGTTTCCTTGATTTCTGTTGGCTTCCCCAGCTGCCACCTCTTGTTTCAAAGTTTCTTGGTCAGGAATACGTCGGTCGAGACATTGGCGAGCCAGAACACTCAACTCAATTTCGGCCATATTTAACCAACTGCCGTGTTTGGGACTGTAGTGAAACTCGAGTTGGTCGAGAATTCGTTTGGCTTCGGCTGGGTCCTGGAGGGGTTACAGCCAAGGTTTAAAAGCTTATGTAATCAGGGATTGAGGGAAGTAGTCTCCCAAAACATGAGAGACTCTTATCAATA
Source organism: Pleurocapsa sp. MO_192.B19 (assembly GCA_030064975.1). GTDB lineage: Bacteria > Cyanobacteriota > Cyanobacteriia > Cyanobacteriales > Xenococcaceae > Waterburya. The sequence goes on along the minus strand of JASJDX010000054.1, from coordinate 2,347 downwards.
AGAATTACTTGTTGAAAACAGAATGCTTCAACTCCCTGAATTATATAGCAGACATCTCGAAAAACAGTTTAATTGTCCTCAATCATTGGTGACAACTTAAGCTGAAATCGTAGTTGTCAAGGGGATTTGAGAATTGGGGGTCAAGAAGAAATTCTCTTCATTGTTTTGTCGGTCAGGAAACGGAGTAATGATTAATCGGACAAGGGGTTTTCGGATTGATTTAACTACCCCTAAATCTCGATTTTCTGGAGCCACAAAATACTTAATCGGATCATCAGTTAATCTCTTTTGGTGAGCCACTGAGAAATGATAAAGACCACGATAAATCATCTCTAAAGAAATACGGTCAACAGGTAAAGCTAACTCATCGGCTACGGCATCACCTAAATCCATCAAAACAGCATAAAATAGCCAGGTCGCCCAAATTTGTAATTTAATCCCATTAAGAGAACCAGTCCATAAATAACTCAAACCGAGTAATCTTTTAACAGTATTAAAAGCATCTTCAATGCGCCATCGTTTACGATATAAATCGGCAACGACGTAGGGCGGTAAAACTGTTGGTTCGAGGACACTGGTGATGTAAGAATGCCAAATTTTGGCGGAGCGCACTTCAATTAAACGAACTGTCACATAGGGAGTGGCTTCTGTTCCCGAACCAAGCCGAATCAAACGATCCCGGATGGAATAACTGTCAGTAAAGATCTTTTCTACTTTAATCGAGGCACCTTTTTTAAGACGTGTAATAAAGTGAATTTCTTTCTCAATTAATTTGAGCCAAAAACTAAAATGATAAAAGCCCCGATCTAAGAGCAATAAAGTCTTAGCCGAGACCAAATTTAAGATATCTGTTTCTAATTTGCTATCGTACGCCTTGGAATTTTCTTGAAACCAGATTTCGACTGGCAGTCTGGTCACTAAATCAATTACCACCCCCATTTTTCCCGCTAGTTGACCTTGGGGAATATCTTCTAAGCTTTTGAGTTTTTTAAACAATGCTTCTAATACCAATTTAATGTGAAGCTGCATATAACAAAGCTTCTAGGATAAAGTTATAAGAAGAGATAGACATCACCTGTTCAAGTGTAAGTTGGTCAAATAGTTCTTGGATGCGATCGCGTAAAGCTTGTAGGGAAGAGAAAAGTTCATTTTTGAGTGGCTGTTTAAGGAACTGCCAAAGCCGCTCAATTGGGTTGAGTTCAGGGGAATGAGGTGGCTGAACTAGAGGAATCACGTTCTCGGGCCAACTAATTGCTGAACTCATATGAGCAGGGGCAAGGGATATCTGTAAAATTGCATAATCCTCCCCCAACTGCTGGGATAACCAGCTCCTATTACTCTTGAAAATAGTTCCCATTGAGTTTAGGGTACTCGTGAAGGAAATGGTCTCCCGTCAAGGGTTCAATGGCACCATAAATCCAAAAATTCTCCCGTTCCCATTTCACTTCAACAGTGGGTTTTACCCCCTTGAGGGTAATAACTTTGCCCGTTAGGGTCTTCATCCCCACCCTGGTTTCGTCCTGACAGAGGTAGTGGACGTGCTTTCCCTGTGCTAGAAGCTTCTCCAAGCTTAGTAGTATGATCCCGAGTTTTTTTTAAACTTTGATATCGTCTCCTCATTCTGCTTGTAGCTGCGAGGACGGGGCACTTTCAGCTTTGCTCCCAATCGATATCTCACCCATCCATAGACTGTCCCATACTCTAGATCAAGCCCCTGTTCCTTTTTTAACCACTCAACGATCGCACCGTAACTACTAAACCCTTTGCCTGTTTCCAACTCCTGTTTTAGTGCCGCGATCGCCTCATCACTCATTTTCCGAGTTGCCCCTGGTGCCTTCTTGATTTCCAATAACCTTGATAGCCCACCCAAACGGTATTTCTGTAACCACCTCGTGACCGTTGAAGTATCTCGACCCAAGCGTTTCCCAATTTCCTGCTGCTCCTTTACCTGACCACTTTTGAGCCACCACAACATCTGGAGTTTCTCCTTTTGATTCCCTAACCTGGCTGTTTGTAAGCGTTTTTTCAATTCCTTTTCGCTTTCTGTTATCTCAATCTTGAATGGGCGGCTCATGGGTACTTACTTATACTTACTTATACTGATGAAGTTTGCTACTCTTCCTATTATATGCAGCTTCATATTTAATTGGTATAAGGTAGTTAAAAAATAATTCAATCCGTTATTGATTGCCCAAAAAATTGGGAAAATGAAGATAAGGATAGCGTAAAACTCGTTAGCCAAGTCTTGTGAGAAGTCTAATTTGCAGAGTTGAACGCTAGAGCGAGTCGGAGCGAAAGATCTAAGAGAATTTTCTTCTCAGGCTAAGGTGTGAAAATGAGATACTCC
>JASJDX010000568.1 GCA_030064975.1 Pleurocapsa sp. MO_192.B19 | reverse complement strand
TTTCGTGCTTGGTAGACCACATCTTTGTATTAGGCAGAGGAGCACAGGGGAGCAAGGGAGTAGGGGTGACTTGGGGACTTGGGGAAGATGGAGGAGATAAGGAAGAAGCAAAGACTAACTCCTCACTCTTCACTCCTCACTCCTCACTCCGAACTACTAACTGTGTTCTATTCAACTGAAAATCGCTGTAAATAAGTAGGTAGGCGTAAATAAGTATAAAACTGAAACAAGATAAAATTTAGTTTGACTACTATCTACTCCCGTAGGGGCGAACGGCCATTCGCCCCTACCCTATTTTCTACTGCCAAATCATTTCTCTGATGATTTTGGTGGTTCCCGTCCAAACGGTAGGATTAAAATTCAGAGTTCAAAGCTATTAGTTGTTGTTCGGCAGCAAGAAGATCGCCTTGTACCAATACAAAATCTTCTCCGTTAAGATCGATCGCCAGTTCTCCCTGTCCCAAAGAATAATTGATCTGACCTCCAGCCTCTAAATATTGACCAAAATCAAGTATATCTTCAGCAGCAAAGTCTTGAATGACATCAGTATCTTGTACGCCGTCTAGTAAATCGCTGCCGAATTGAAATGTATCGTGACCACCTGAACCTTGTAATAAGTCGTTGCCTACATTGCCCACAAAGAAATCATTGCTATGACCACCAATTAAAGTATCATTTCCAGCACCAGCTAAAACTTTACCTTCAATCTCTCCTTGGCTACCATCGTATAAATCGTGACCAGCACTGAGTAAAACATCACCTTGAATCAAACCTTGGTTTTTGACGCTAATGCTTCCTTCAGCTTGGCTAGCATCGATCGCTAGTTGGCGATCGCCATTTATCCCCCCCTCGATTGTACCTGCGTTAAGAATTTCGCCATTGAATTGAACTTGGTCTTCAATGAGAATTGCGGCACCGTTTTCGGCTGCTAAAGTTCCCGTATTGCTAATATCACCATTAAACACTGCAAGGTCAGAACCAGAATCATTACCCCAATAAAGCCGAATTGCCGCAGCCTGATTGGTTTGATTGTCTGGTGCGCCATCAGGTAATCCTCTTCCTTGAACTAAACCAGAGTTAGCGATCGATCCATTAACTTCTGCACCTAATTCTAAAGAGATAGCATCACCATCATTACCTTCACCAACATCAATAGTTCCAGTAGCAAGGTTGTCTATAAAAACGTTTGAGGCAGTTACATCGCCATAAACCGTACCGTCACGAGGACTTGTAGTGCTAATAATTTGACCTGAGTTAAAAACCCTGCCACCCACACCACCAATATTGATAGCGCGACTGTCACTGGAGATTGTTCCCTGTTCAAAATTAACAATCAAAGCTGAAGCAGTATCACCGTTAGCTAGATTAACCCCATTAAATCCGCCTCTAATCGTACCTAGATTGGAAATTGTACTGCTAGTTCCTTCGACTTGAATAGCTGTACCAGTGCTTTGAACTAGGGATTGCTCATCAGTTTTGATTCCATTTAAAAAGCCTTGAGTAAGAATTGCTGGCTGGGTATCATCAGTAGTTATCTCACCGTTAACGAGTATAGAATCACCAAATCCTGGTAACACAACTCCTTCATTATTAACCGTTGCAGCATCAATTACGGTAATTGGTTGTGATGAGGAGGGAATAATATTGTCCATGATTATTTTTGTATTTAATTTGTTATTCTCAGCATCGGCGATCTGCAATAATTTATATAAGATCAGTTTTGGATCAAAACCCAGATTGCTCAACTATGGCAATGCTTTTCGGTGACGGTGTTTGGGATCAAACCAGCTTTGATTGCAGACAGGACAATTTGCTCTTTCCTGAATAGTCACAGGAGAAAAAATAATTAATGACCAAACTGATAGCTTCTCCCACTGGATTAACTAAAATTAAACAAGCACGAAAAGAGAAAGGCTGGAATCTGAATGATTCTCGGTGGCTAATCTCAGCTAGTGAAGTTTTAGGAGTTTCACCTCAAGCGGGAAAGTTGGCATCGGGGATATCTTACGGAACTTGGAAGCGTTTCTTGAGTGGTAAACATCAAATTAATGCTCGCGCTTTTCAAGCTTACTGTCAGGTTTTGAGTTTGGAATGGCAACAGGTAATTGAATACCAAAGCAATGCTAGAGAGACTAATTCTACTCATCAAGATTGGGGAGAAGCGATCGATGTCTCTGTTTTTTTTGGTCGTACAGATGAACTAGTAACTCTTAAAAGTTGGATTGTTAAAGATCGATGTCGCTCGATTTTACTCTTGGGAATGGGCGGTATTGGGAAGACAGCTTTATCAATTAAAATTGCTCAATTGGTTCAGTCTGAATTTGATTTTGTCATTTGGCGCAGCCTTCGCAATACTCCCCCTTTATCAGAGCTTTTATCGGATATAATTCAGTTTATTAGCGATCGCCAAGAAACTAATTTACCAGAAACTATAGAGCCAAGAATAGATCTATTATTGAAATATTTATCTAGTTCCAGATGTTTACTAATTTTAGATAATGTTGAATCTATTTTAGAAACTCAACCAGATAAAAATGGTAGTTATTATTGCCAAACTAATGAAAATTATGGAAAACTTTTTCAGCTAACTGGTGAAGCAAAGCATCAAAGCTGTTTATTGCTAACTTCGCGAGAAAAGCCCCAGGAAATTTCTCTTTTAGAAACAAAATATTCACAGGTTCGCTGTTGCCAACTAGCTGGGTTAGAATCGGCAGAAGCTAAAGATATTTTGTCAACCAAAGGTTTATTTGAAGGAGCGGAAAATGATTGGCTACATTTAGTGAGTCGCTATGGTGGTAATCCTTTAGCCTTGAAGATTGTAGCTGGTACAATTCAAGATTTTTTTGAGGGAAATATTGGGTCTTTTTTAGAGCTTTTACAATCAGGCTCTTTTATCTGTAATGATATTTATCTTTTGCTCCAGCAGCAGTTTAATCGGCTTAATAATCTAGAAAAGCAAATTATGTACTGGTTAGCTATCAGCCGCAATCCTATTTCAATAGTAAAATTACAAGCAGATATAGTTGAAGCCGTTTCAGACCAAGAATTAACTATAGCTTTAACCGATCTTAAAAACCGTTCTTTGCTGGAAACTGTAGACGATAAATTTACTCAACAGCCAGTGGTTATGGAGTATACCATTGATGAATTTATCAATAATATTCAAACAGAAATAGTTAAAGGAAAAATTAAACTTTTTAATAGCCATGCTATTATTCAGGCTCAGACAGAAGAATATATTCGAGACTCCCAAATTTTTTTAATTTTACAGCCACTAATTGATAAATTAGTGTTTGTTTTAGGGTCTGCCGAATTAATTGAAGCTCGTTTAAAAGCAATTATCAAAGCCTGGAAACTAAAGTCTCAGCCTGGATATCTTAGTGGCAATATTATCAATCTTTTACGCCAGTTAAATATAGATTTAAGCGGTTATGATTTTTCAGGACTGACAGTTTGGCAGGCTAATTTTCAAAGCTTACCACTTCACAAAGTTAATTTTCGCGATTGCGATCTATCTCAATCTGTTTTTAGTGAAACTTTGGGGAATATTTTCACCGTTGCTTTTAATCCTCAAACACAAATTTTTGCTACTGGCGATAACTGTGGCAATGTTAGTCTGTGGGATATTAATACGGGTAAATTAGTTTCTACTTATTTAGGACATTTTAATTGGACTCGTGGGATTGCTTTTAGTCCTGACGGGGAATATATAGTTAGTGGTGGTGGCGATCGCATTGTACAAGTTTGGCATCTTAAGAGCCATCAGAGTGTGGCAACTTTTGACAAACATTATGATGAAGTCTTTACAGTTGGCTTTAGTCCTTGCGGTAGTAAAGTTGTTAGTGGTAGTGGTGACAAAACAGTTAGACTTTGGGATTTAAAAACTAAAAAATGTTTAAAAACTTTGACTGGACATCAAAACTGGGTACGTTCGGTTGCTTTTAGTGCTGACGGGGAATATATAGTTAGTGGTGGTGCCGATCGCACTCTGAGATTATGGCAGGTTAAAACAGGTGAATGTCTCCATATTTTGAGCGAACACCAAGATTGGGTACGTTCAGTTGCCTTTAGTCCTGATGGTAAAATAGTTGCCAGTGGTAGTAGCGATCGCAAGATTAAGCTTTGGGATGTTAAAACAGGAAAATGTTTGCAGACTTACATTGGTCATAGTAGCGGAGTATATGCAATAGCTTTCAGTTTCGACGGTCAAATGCTGGCTAGTGGTAGTGGTGATTGCACCATCAGACTGTGGGATCTTAAAGCTAATCGTTGTCTCAAAACTATTTATGGACATAACAATCAAATTATCTCTTTAGATTTTAGTCCCGATAACCAAACCCTTGCTTGTGCAGGCTTAGATCGAAAGGTAAAACTCTGGCAAATCTCTACTGCTAAATGTCTTCGTACTTTGCAAGGCGGCTCAGATTGGGCATTTCCTCTGGCTTTTTCCCCAACACGAGAAAATTTGCTTTTAGCTAGTGCCAGTAGTGATTATAGTGTCCGACTATGGCAAAGCGATCGACAAGTATGCAGTTCAATTTTAAAAGGACATACTGACCGCGTTCTGGTCGTTGCTTTTAGTCTCGATGGTAAGCTCCTTGCTAGCGGAGGTGTCGATCACTCAATCAGACTGTGGAATGTCAATTCTCAAGAATGCAATCAAATTTTGTTGGGTCATGAAGATTGGATACGAGCAATTGTTTTTCATCCTGATGGTAAAACTTTAATTAGTAGTAGTGGCGATGACACTATTAGACTGTGGGATATTGATACGGGAACTCATGCGGTTATTTACGCTCCTCAAGTATGGTCGCAAGCCTTAAGTAGTAATGGCGATTTTCTGATTACTGGTAGTAGCGATCGCACGCTAAAATTATGGGATCTTGCCACTAGAAAATGTTTACAAACTTATATTAACGAAGATTGTCGTGCCGTATATTCGGTAGCATTGAATCCCGATGAGACGTTGGCTTTTAGTGGCAGCGCAGATAATAAAATTAGATGCTGGAGTATTGAAAATATAGAATTTCTCTGTGTTTTCGAGGGACATCAAGGATTTGTTTTTTCTTTAGCTGTAAGTCCTGATGGCAAAATGTTGGTCAGTGGTAGTGGCGATCGCACTGTAAAATTGTGGGATATTAAGACGGGTAAATGCTTACGAACTTTTAGCGGACATACTAACAAAGTTTGGTCTGTTGCCTTTAGTTACGACGGTAAAATAATCGCTAGTGGCTCTCAAGATCAATCTGTCAGACTATGGAATTTAGCTAACGGTCAATGTATTCAAATCTTTAGACCCAAAAGACTCTATGAAGCAATGAATATAACTGGGGCAAAGGGTCTGACTGAGGCAGAACAAGAAACTTTAAAAATGCTAGGTGCAATTACCAATTCTTAAGTACTTGGACAGAAATATTTTCACATTCGATTCTCACTAGGAAAAGCATTGAAGACTATTTTTTTGTAATTAATTTAGTCCAATTACTTAACTTATAGCGATCGCACTTCCATAGTTTTTTATTTGATAAATCCAATAAGATTATATGACAGTAATCGAAATTGTTTTATGGCGTTGCTGATTTAAGTAATGACGTACAAAATAATATTGTTCGTAGCTATTAGCTATTA